>JAYVHR010000523.1:0-2104 GCA_043771075.1 Bacteriovoracaceae bacterium | reverse complement strand
CAACTTAGAGCTTTGCATGCGTGCATTCATGAGGGCTTCGATTTCTTTTACATCCATGCCTTTCTCGAGCGTAAGCGCGTCGAGATTTTTGTAGAAGGCATCAGTGATTTCAGCAAGTTTCTTTTCGTCTTTCTGATCCCAGTCAACTGTGACGCCGTACTGGTAATCATCGAAGACCTCAATCAGGTCCGCTTTCCCGGTCGAAGCTGCAAAAGAGTTTAAAGTCATCATGAAACATAGAATGCCTAGAGCGAGCTTTTTCATTCTTCCTCCTGTTGTGAAGATGGTTTGCTGTCTAGCTTCTACTTTTCTCAATCTAGTATTGAAATAGGGATGTAACAGATGTGTACCAAATGATTTGGTACAGGGTCAGTTTGTCTCCTCATTGCATGCTTGGTATTACTTTTTTTCAAACCTTCTCAAAACATGCTTTCAGACTTTCACTTGAAGATTACTTTGAATCCTCAACAAAGGAGCGAATATGAAGTCAATGGTAACAGTTTTATCTTTTTTTATTTCCGCAGGTGCTTTGGCAGAAAGTTATAAATACGACTGCGAACTCCTGACCGATCCGGGGGTAACGAAGAAGATTATCGTAAGCACGAAGAAAATGAGCGTGCTCACGGAAGTGTACGGTGACATTGTCTTTGAAGGCGTCTTTGACAACGCTGGCCTGAAAGGTGGAAACGGAAAGATGAAAGAGAGGGTATCGTTCGTTAAAAATTTTCAAGAATCCACGGAAAGGAACGAGGAGATTTATGAGTTCCTCCTCACACCCGGCATGCTCACCGGAGGATCAAGACTCCGGAATGGTTCGCTGGGTGGTCTCATGAGCTATTCCGGTCATGGTTACCGCTGGGAGACTTTTATCTGCTTAATCAAATAGGTAATTTAAAAGTCACGGTCTAAGCTGACGAATCTTTCTCTCGGAGAGATTCGTCAGTTGAGGGAATTAAGATATGAAGATCAGCAAATGACGGAGCCGTGTCCAGCTGCGGAGATGATCACCGTGACTTCGATGTTCCTGGGGTTTTCCGTCGCTGAGATTTTTTCAATTTCAGACCGGGCATTGCGTAGAATCTCCAAAGCTTGTCCGAGAGTTTCATCATTAAGAGAAAATGATTGTGAGTGATAATTCTGTTGTTCAGTAAATGATCTGAGAACACTTTCCCTCTCTTCAGAACTGACCTTCAATTTCGCGATCAGTTTTTCTGCGAATGCCCGGGATACCTTTCTTTGACCATTCATGATTTCGTTGGTGGCCGATGGCTGGATACCTAGCTGGCGTGCGAAAGAACGAATGGAAAAACGTGAATTCCTGGTCTTTATTTCCAGATAATTTCTTTTCATGAGATTTTGGAGATTTAGTTCCTTATCCATTTGATCTTTCCCGTTTACTTTCAAAAGATAATGGCCCTGGAGAGAAATCCCCCAGGACCTTACTGCATTTTATTAGAGGTGCGCTTTGATGATTTTCACCATTTTCTTGAAGCCAACGGGTTTATTGTTAGGACAAAAGACATCTGTGCCCGAAAGATTCTTCACTACCGAGGTAACTTCCTCAATTGAATAGTTGTGACCCGATGACTTGTTGATTTTCTTGACGAGGTCTTCCGTCATAGTCGTGACGTCATCATCTCCAACTGGATCGATCGGACTGATCTCGAGATATTCACTAAGTGTGAGAGCGCGAAGACCGATTCTTTCCCGTTTGCCATTTACTCTCACGAGTTCCCAATCCTTCTGATACATACGATAGACAGTTAGTGACCGGCGAGCTTCACGGTTTACTTGTTCTAAAGGTTTCAGGGACTCTATGATACTGCTATTGGCCTCAGCTAAAGTCTGTGATTTTTGGTCCAGATAAAACATGCTTCCAAGAAAAAACACAGCAGGTCCAAAAATTACCGGAAGAGCAACGGCAGTGATACCTGCAATGGCAAATGCGCTTCCCACTGTCATACTCCCTGCACCAAGGAGAAAACCTTGATCTTCAATTTTATGGGTTATCTTCCCGAGTTTTGCAATTTTGGTATCATAGGCTTCTTTACAGGCGTAATCCGCTGCCATCGCCTGTGTCGTGATAAGAGTTGCAATAAGAAGA
>JAYVHR010000522.1:0-2490 GCA_043771075.1 Bacteriovoracaceae bacterium | reverse complement strand
ACGAGGATCTTCGCGTCTTTTGCGTCTTTCGCCCAGAGGACAGGTTCATTGTTCCTGTCGGCCTCGAGGCGTCTGTCTTTGGAATATTTTTCCATGAGGCGCTCAGTGACTTTGCCCTGCTCAAGGATAAATGCGGCCTTATTCATTTCTTGATCTCCTCTTTTGACTTGAGTGAATCGAGAAGCGATTGGTTCTGCTTCACATAGTCCTGAGTGATAGTGAAATCCGCTTTGATGTCAGCGATAGATTTTCTAAAGGTCATGGCATTCATCGCATCGTCGTGAGAAGGACGCTCGGCCGGCTTTCTGTCCATGCCTGAATCAATCTTGTTCTGAAGATGAATGATCGCGTGAATGAGTCCTTCCGGAATCGGCGGACAACCCGGAACGTAAACGTCGACCGGCATAATTTCATCAATTCCCTGAAGCACTGAATACGTATCAAAAATTCCGCCCGACGAAGAGCAGGCACCCATGGCGATAACCCATTTCGGCTCGAGCATCTGATCATAAATCGTACGGAGAACCGGCGCCATTTTGGTGGTGATGGTTCCGGCGACGATAAGCATGTCAGCTTGTCTCGGGGAGAAACGCACAACCTCAGCCCCGAAGCGCGAGAGATCGTAAGTGGATGACAGTGTCGACATCATCTCAATTCCGCAGCACGAAGTACCAAACGGCATCGGCCAGAGAGAATTTTTCTGGGCCCATTTAGCGGCCTCAGCGAGAAGAGTCGGATAAAAAAATGAGCTTCCGTCTTTAGACATAAAAATTTCCCCTTAGTCCCAGCTAAAAGCGCCACGCATGCGGAGGTAAAAATAACCACCGAGGAGGAGCGTAAAGAAGAGGGCCATTTCCATAAGGATCAAGGGCCCGGACTTCAGATAAGTGTGATAAACGAGTGTCCACGGATACATGAACACGACTTCAACGTCGAAAATCAAAAAGATAATTCCGACGAGATAATAGCGAACTGAAAATTGTTGGTGAGCATCGCCGACGTATTCAACACCACACTCGTAAGTGTCGTATTTTTTCTTTGTCACTTCCGAAGGTACGCGGCCCATGATTTTGTTCAGAGTTAAAATCACACTCGCAATCACCAAAGAAATAATCGTAAGGATAAGAATGGCTAAGTAATCCAATGATCCTTCAATAGGAAGATTCATAAGCACCTTATGGATGAATTTTTAATGGGTTGAATGTAACATTCGCATTGTAAGAACTCAAATAAGTCCTTAAGGTTTGACCTATCAAACACGGACATTTTAGTTTTTGTCGAAAGCGCTTAAATCCACTAACCTGATGGGAATGGCATTGAACGTTAACATTCTTCTTGAAGGCAGCTACTTCTACTACGAGAAGGGCACGAACTATTCCCAGGAGAACTTCAAACTGATTCAGCTGGCGGACAAGCAGAGCTATCAGGTGCTTTCTGAAGTGCTTTCCCGGATTGAAACAGGCGAGTTTTTAAAAATCACTATCCTATACGAGATGAATGCTCAGTTTCTGCCCCTCCATGTCAGAATCGAAAAATCGATTGGAAATAATTACGCTGTCGAAAATTTCAAATGCGATCATCATGCAGGGCAGCTTCACTACACTTTCCAGAACAGCACATCGCAACAAGAATTTTATCGCCCGATTTCTAGTCGCCATTATCTGGCCGCCCCTTCATTTGCGACCTCGTGCCTGTTCACTCTCTCCAAGAAATTCGATGCCAACGGCCGCACTCCGGTCGTGATGCTTTCAAGTGCGAACGACTGGTCTTACCAAGGCCCGCCGAACGAAAAGATTGTGTACGCGGAGTGGAAAATAAAAGACATGGATGATTACAAAGTTAATGATTCGGATTTATCGGCATCACATCTCATGGTGTATCAGAACGACTCCACCAACGCCGACATCGAACAGCCGGTAAGTTTTTTCGTGAGTAAGCATTTTGGGATTCCCTACCAGATGACTCACGGAGATCGCGAGATCCGTATTCAGAACCTGAAAAAGAATTTTTAACTCTTTCTCAAACTGTTCGTTATAACTTTTTATTTACCCCGGTTTTCAGGCGAAGATTCCTTCGGTTGAATTTCTTTATCTGGGTTTTGTGAAGGGACCTGTTCCGCTACCGGCGTGCAGGCAATTGAAAGAGTGAGAAGGGTAAGAAGGATGGCGCAAGTTTTCATGTAGTTTCCTTTGTTCAGATAAGGTCATCTTGCCGGCTCCCCTTACTTTCCTCTATGATCAAAGACACTTAAAAGGATGATTTCCATCAGCATTCACTCACAAATTCAGAAGCTCGATGAGAACATTCTTCTCGCGATCCAGAAATTCCGCTTTCGTCCCATGACATGGATCATGATTCTGTTCACCCGGACCGGAATGGGGAAATTCTGGTGCTCAGTCGCCCTGCTCCTCAACCTCGTCAATTACTTTGCGATGCTCATTAATCCTTACGTCTTGAGCGCTTTTTTTGCTCCCCTACTGGTCTGGGGGA
>JAYVHR010000521.1:0-3551 GCA_043771075.1 Bacteriovoracaceae bacterium | reverse complement strand
GCCCACCAGAATATTCCTGCCGGCAATGCGCGGATGAAGGCCTTGATAATTTCCGGAGAACTTTTAATCAATGAAGGTGAAAGGATCAACGCATGAGTATTAATCACAAACTTAAGCATCGTGAAGCGATAACTTTTCCCTGACATGTATTGGGTTAAATCCTGCGAAGCCACCCAGTTCCAGATGAAACCAAAATAAAATAGAAAAGCAGCCTCCATACCCAGGAGTGGCCAGATCACGGCGCCGAGAACTACTACGACAATGAGATCAATGAGCTTTCTTTTCGATGTGAGGAAAGGCCTCATTCGAGATAGCCCTCTTTATGAAGGAAAGTAAGATCAGGAAACTGGATTGATGGCGGAGCATGAACAACAAAATTAAAGACACTCATGAAGTCTGAAGGAGAGAGCATTTTATCGCGGGAAAAGTTGCTTCCCATTTTATCCCAGAGTGGAGTGTCGATAGCACCCGGAAAAAGATTGGTGAAACGAAGCTTGTGCTGTTTCCATTCTTTTTTCAGGGACTCAATCATTCCCAGTTGTCCGAACTTTGAAGCATTGTAAGCTGAAACATTCGGATAACCATATTGGGCTGCAGTGGAAAGAACTGAGATGATATGAGTTTCACCTTTGATCAGCATGGGTTCCAGATTCTTGAAAAGAAGAAAAGGTCCGAGAGTGTTTGTAGCAAATTGCTTTTCGAAACTCTCCGTAGTCATCTCTCCGATCGGAGCCATCTCACAAACGCCGGCACTGTTCACCACCAGATCAATTTCTTCGGCGTATTCGCGGATCGTTTCAAAAAATTCGACAACTGATTCTTCGGAAGTGATGTCGAGTTCGACATCATAGAAATTATCATGCTCAATCTTCGTTCCCGAGCGTGAGCCCCCGAAGACAGTATAGCCTGAAAATAAAAGTGATTTGGTGATTTCAAGACCAAGGCCGGAGGAGGATCCAGTGACGATTGCACATTTATCCATATTTCCTCCGGCTTGAGTTCAAATTATTTAGCAATACCTACAGCGCGAGTTTCTCTGATAACTGAAACTTTAATTGTTCCAGGATAAGACATCTCCTGCTCAATCTTACGTGCAATATCACGTGAGAGCATGATGGTCTGTTCATCAGAAACTTTTTCATTCTCAACGAGAACGCGGATCTCACGACCAGCAGAAATCGCATAAGAACGATGAACACCTTCGAAGCTGTTCACGATTTTTTCGATATCTGAAAGTCTTGAAACATATGATTCTTTCAGAGCTTTGCGGGCACCTGGACGGGCACCGGAAAGAGCATCAGAAGCTGCTACAAGGTGAGCAAGAACTGATTCTGGTTTCTCATCATCGTGGTGAGCGCGGATGGCGTGAACGATATCCGGAGACTCTCCGTATTTCTTCGCGAAGTCGGCACCGATAACAGCGTGAGAACCTTCAGCCGAAGCATCCAGAACTTTACCAATATCGTGAATAAGACCAGCACGACGTGCCTGCTTAACGTTCAGACCAAGTTCCGCCGCCATGTTACCAGCGAGGAATGCAGCTTCAAGAGCGTGCTGATACTGGTTCTGAGTATAAGAAGTACGCCAGTTAAGAGCACCAATGAGTTTCAGGATTTCTGGGTGCATCCCGTGAACTCCGATTTCCATCTGAGCCTTCTCTCCGAGTTCACGCAGGCGTGACTCAAATTCATGCTTACACTTGTCATAGAATTCTTCAATCTTCGCAGGGTGAATACGGCCATCGGCGATCAGACGTTCAATTGTCATTCTCGCGATTTCCTTACGGACAACGTTGAATGATGAAATCGTCACGATACCAGGAGTATCATCGATAATGAGATCGACTCCGCAAATCTGTTCAAACGCGCGGATGTTACGTCCTTCACGACCGATGAGACGACCTTTCACACCATCATCAGAAATTTCGACTGATGAAATGGTTTGTTCAGCAACGTACTCTCCGGCAAAACGCTGGATAGCAATTCCGACAATGCGCTTGGATCTTTTTTCTGCTTCTTCGTTAGCTTCTTCTTCAATGCGCTTAACTTTTTTAGCAGCATCAAGACGTGCCTCTTCTTCAACCTGTTCAATCAGCTGGTTCTTCGCTTGCTCTTTCGTAAGACCGGCAACCTGAGTGAGTTTATTCGCGAGTTCCTCGTGAATTTCGCTCGTCTTCTTCAGTTCCTGGTCCAGTTTCAGAACGCGGGTTTCGATTTCCGTTTCTTTGGCTTTTACGCGTTCAGTATCTTTCTGGATCTGCTCAGTTTTTTGCTCAATGGCGACTTCTTTCTTCGTTAGACCACGTTCGAAATCGGTAAGATGTTTTTTCTTTTTCTCCATTTCGGCTTCAAGATTATTGCGTTCATCACGAACAATCTGCTTCGCTTTCTCTTCAGCTTTTCTTTTTAATTCCTGAGCTTCGCCTTCAGCTTTTCTCAGAATATCCTGTGCCGCTGCTTCCTGACCTTTCTTCGATGCACCCTGCTTGAGAGTGAAAACTAAGAAGGCGATGACAGCTCCGGCGACAGCGCCTATTACGGCCATGACCATAGGATCCATCTTATTCCCCTTAAATATGCTTCTGCTGTTTAACGTCCCAGCAAAAATTTTCCGTTACTATAAAATCCATGTGGCAATCATGCGACTCCACAGGAATGTGTTCTTTCATCTGACCAGTCCATGCGAGCCCGATCTTTGTTCCCTTCCGGGTTTCAAGAAAGCGATCGTAAAAACCTTTTCCGCGCCCTAATCGTTTTCCCTCCAGGGAAAAACTAACTCCGGGAACGAGATACCAATCCGGCTCAACCACTTTATAAGGTGGTGCCAGCCATGGTGATCCACTTGGTAATCCTTCGCTTATTCCGAAGGACATTTTTCCATCCACTAAAACCGGATAGGAAAGTATGAGTGGTACCGAACGAAGAAGTTCCTGATAAACCGGAGCGACCTCATTCTGGAGCGGCAAATAGGCCGCACCAATCTGACTCTGTAAGTGAGGAAAGTGTTTGAAGAGTGTTATCAGCTCTTGAGTGAGCGAGAAACTTAACGAGATGATGTGATCATCGGACAAAGAGGCAAGCTTCGTAAGAAGCGTCTTGCGCATTTCCTCTTTGTTCACGTCTATATCGCCTGAGTGTTAAGGCTTTCCATTGCCTTTTCCAGAGTACCCTCAAGCTTGAGGATATTTCCTTTATACTCATCTTCGAGTTGGAGCTTCTCTGTTGCGATTTTAAGCGCCACAAGAACTGCTACATCTGTATCTCGGAGCTGCGGACGATTTATCTTGAGCTGCTGAATTTCAGCGAGCACGAGATCAATCACCGCCTTTGCGATGTGACTTTCGTTTTGTTCCGGCCTGTATTTCACTTTACAGCCTAAAACACTGAACTCTACTTCCTGACTTTGAGTCATAGAAATAAGGTACTTTTGACCCCTATAAAAGTCAATGAAGCTGCAATGTCTTTCACAATGAAATTAAGGTCTTAAGCTGTCCCGATCCCTACTAAAGTTTTGAGGTATAAATCGAGATCGAATTTGTGGAGATCATCCAC
>JAYVHR010000520.1:0-2594 GCA_043771075.1 Bacteriovoracaceae bacterium | reverse complement strand
AGTGAACTTTATATGCTCAAGTGTGATGAGCTCAAGGCAAGAAGCCTCGAAGCTCTTACTCCGGGAGTCCAGTGTCCTCCTGAAAATAAAGCGATGGATGTCACTGAACAACCGGTTGTGGTCTCGATAACTGAAATCACAGATGAAGCTTCTCTTACCTCGACCATTGGGAAACTTCAGGTATGTATGAATTGTCATGGCAATGGACAGGCGATGGCCGGATTTAGTCTTGAGCTCGAGCCCCGAGAGCTACTTGCAAAAAGTCTTCGCGAAGATCCCGCAAAGCTGGATCTGATCAGGGATCATCTTCGTGGTGTAAGACCAAATGGGGAGAGAGTGACCCGCATGCCGATAGGTGCACCGGTCTTTGATGAAGCAACAACAAATTCAATTATTGAAGATCTGAGAAAATTATCTTCTGAATAAATCCGTGAACGCAGTCCATGCATCTCTGTTGTCGATACTGTCACAACGGATGAGCCGCCAGTCAGATCTGGGATTCCCGTTCCAGCGCGTGTAACAGCAACCGTTACATCTTCCCTTGTCACACATCGTGGTCATGACTCCACCACTGGATACAGAGAATAAGAGCTAATAAGTGTTTCATATGCTGACTGTGAAGCAAGGCCAATGCCGGCCGGTGTCCGCAATTAACCGTTCTGGAGGTGCCTGAGCGTAAACAAATCCTGACGCTGTCAAAGAACTCGACGGTCTTTGACTTGCTGACCGCTTCTTCCTCATGATGGCTTTACCAATTACCAAGGAGTTTTTATGAAATTTTTAGCAGTCCTCGTATTCGCTCTTTCCGCCAGCGCTTTTGCCGGTCACCATGAGGACATGATGAAAGACATGGAAAAAATGCCGTTCGATCAGCACAAGAAGATGATGCAGGAAAAGCTTGAGAAGAAATCTACTATGGTAGAAGATTCTAAAAAGTGTGTGAACGCAGCGGCCGACAATGCTGCTCTCATGGAATGTCATAAGGCGATGAGAGAAGAACACCACGCGATGAAAGAAGAGATGAAAGGTAAAATGAAAGACATGAAGAAGAAGATGTAAAAATAGAAAAGCCCCTGGAACATCAATATTCCGGGGGCTTTTTCTTATGGCCTTATCCTAATCCTAAGGAAGAGGCATAATCTCGATAAAATCACTCATAGAAGGGTCAACTTTTGCACCCGACTTCGCTTTGATCCAGCCGGAGACTTCATTGTTGGACATGCCATTTACATCCATCATGATTTTCACATCGTCACGGCCTTGCATCTCAATCTTAATATCTGATTTCGAAATTCCATTCGCCTTGATACCGAGTCCGGTGTCGTCCAATCCCTTTATCTTGAAGTCGAGCAGAGAGTTTGAAATTCCATTTGCTTCAAGCGAGACAAAGGAATCATTTCTTCCGTCCATCCGGACCATGAGACTGGAATCACTCATGCCGTTTCCTTTATAACTGAGACCCGACTGGTTTCCGCCGGTGAGTTTGAGGAAAGTGTGAGAGCCACCACTTCCGTTCACATCAATCATCCCTCGACTCACGTAAGCAGTATCACTTTTCACGGTCTCAAAAAATTTCGAACTTGCGGTGACACCATTGGCGCGGACGCAGACGGTGTTGTGTTTGTCAGCAACGTTCATCACGTAGATCTGAGCACCTTTTCCCATACCGTTGAGTTTCACATCAACAGCGGCCTTTCCATCCGTCACGATGAGAACTTTCGCATCTTTCGAAAGACCGTTCTTATTAAAACTCTGGCCATCTTTTAAAACCTGGACACCGTTTGCGGAAACCATTTTATCTGCAGCGGTTCTCATCGCTGCGAGCTCACTTGCTGAAAGAGTATCAAAACCTTCCATCATGTAATTCATGAGATCGGCCTTCGGGGCCGAAGCAATCGCCATGCGGGCCGCACTTCCCATTCCGTTGAATTCGATATTCAGCTTACAGACCGGAATTTCACTTTCTGGATAAGTAATTTCTTCGGCCACCACTTCAGGAACTTTCACCACCACTGGTACTTCAGGAACTTTCACCACCACTGGTACTTCCGGAACTTTTACCACCACTGGCACTTCCGGAACTTTTACCACCACTGGCACTTCCGGAACTTTTACCACCACTGGTACTTCCGGAACTTTTACCACCACTGGTACTTCCGGAACTTTTACCACCACTGGTACTTCTGGATTTGTGACCACTACTACCGGTGTCGCGGCCGGAACAGGTGTTCCGTCATTTTCAACGATGATTGATGGATCAGGCATCGGATCACCGGAATTGCCTGGAACTGGTGAATTCAAGCTCTGCTCAGAGACAGCTTGCTTAAACATCATGTCGTTCGTTTCCGTTTTGCTGCAGGCAACGAGTACGAAATTGAAAGTCAGAAGGAGCAGGATTTGAGCAAGATTCGTTTTCATGAACCAATCTTAGGCTGGTTCTTCCTCATGCCCTTTCAAATAGTGTCTTTTTCGGGTCTTGAGTGTCAAAAGGGTTGGTTTTTTGCCATTTATAATTGGCAAAAGTCGATTGGCAAGGCCAATTCATGACCGGTAACATGATTGAAACACAGGGAGTGTTGCATGCGCATGTTAGG
>JAYVHR010000519.1:0-2350 GCA_043771075.1 Bacteriovoracaceae bacterium | reverse complement strand
TGAATTCTCGTAGCGCATCTTTCTTTCTTCGAGGACAACCTGACGCTCTTTTTCAAAAGCCTCCGGATCGAGAAGAAGATTTTCCATCCGGTCCGACTCAACATCGAGAATGGTCGCCAGTTCCGTCGTCGGAAGATTCTCGTAATAAACAGTCTGATCATTGGTGGTGTAGGCGTTGGTCGATCCGCCCGAGCCTTCAATCAGAAAATCGATCTTATTCTGTCCGTAGCGCTTGGCACCTTTGAACATCATGTGTTCAAGAAAATGAGATGCACCGGTAATCCCCTTCACTTCATTTTTTCCGCCTACTTTGTAGAACATGTAGAGAGAGAAAATCGGAAGCTTGTGATTCGGAACAATCAGCGCCGTCATACCGTTATCAAGTTTCAATTCTTCCACTTCAATCTGAATACTGTCAGAGAGATTGGAAGCTTTTTTTGACTTAGGTGAGGAGCAGCCCACAAAAATAAAAGCGAGAACTAAAACAAATCTCATAGTAAGATCCTTCGCATGAACAAGATCACTTTGTTAGGTTCAGGGACAAGTACGGGAGTCCCTATTCTAGGGTGCAAATGCCATGTTTGTCGATCAACGGATGTGAGAAATAAACGTCTTCGTGCATCTGCTCTCATCGAGACTGATGCAGGTAAAAAAATTCTCATCGACGTGCCACCTGATATAAGAACTCAGTTACTGCGTGCCGATGTTTCTTCACTGGATGCGGTGATCGTTACTCATGATCATGCTGACCATACTCATGGCATGGATGATTTACGTCCCTTCGGATTTATCTCGGGAAATCCCATTCCGGTTTACAGTGCTCCCGACGCGGCCAATGACCTTCGCCGGAAGTTTCGTTACATATTCGAACGCGATTCGTACTTCAAGGACAAGGCCGTTCTGGGTGGGGGAATTCCCCTCCTCGATCTTCACGAAGTGAACCCGGGAAGGCATTCGATTGCCGGAGAAAACATTGATCTTCTCCCCATGCCTCATGGCCATGAAGACACCTATGCCGTCATCCATGGAAAGTGCGCCTATGTGGTGGACTGCCGGGAAATCCCTGAAAATATTTCAGACCTTCTTCGTGACGCTAAGCTCGAAGTCCTGGTCATCGACTGCCTTCGCCTGACAAAACATTCCACCCACCTTCACCTTGAATTATCTCTGGAATACATCCGGAAAATCGGGCCGGAACTCGCCATTCTGACCCACATGGGACACGAACTTGAGCACACTGAACTCCTTCAGGAACTTAAGGCACGGGGGGCCAAAAACGTTGTAATTGGTACAGACGGGGCCACCTTCTTCTATTCTTAATTTCAAAATACATGTAAGATGAGTGAAATTTTTTGCCACCTACCAGATGTTTCACTTAACGGGAGACTCCTATGAAAATTGCTGTTCCTAAGGAAATTAAAAACAATGAAAACCGCGTTGGTTTAACACCAGCGGGTGCTCGTCAGCTCGTTCAGGACGGTCACGAAGTTTTCGTTCAGAAGAATGCCGGTATGGGTATCGGCATCACTGATGAAGAATACACTAAGGCCGGAGCAAAAATTCTTCCGACTCTTGAAGAGTGTTTCGCCACTGGTGAAATGATCATCAAAGTGAAAGAGCCACAGCCGAATGAAATCGCTCTTCTGAAGCCTCACCACATTCTTTACACGTACCTTCACCTTGCTGCTGATAAACCTCAGACAGAAGGCCTCATGAAGTCTGGTGCAACTTGTATTGCTTACGAAACTATTCAGGCAGAAGACGGATCCCTTCCGCTTCTCGTTCCTATGTCGGAAGTTGCCGGTCGTATGTCAGTTCAGGTGGGTGCGACTTACCTTCAGCTTGATAAGGGCGGCAAAGGAATTCTTCTCGGAGGTGTTCCGGGTGTTCGTCGCGCGAAAGTGACAATCATCGGTTGCGGTATTGCTGGTACTAATGCTGCTCAGATGGCAGTTGGTATGGGTGCTGACGTTACTCTCATCGATCTTTCAACGAAGCGTCTTGCTGAACTCGATCACCTCTTTGAAAACAAAGTTCACACAATCTTCTCGAACTCTCAGAACATCGAAGAATCAGTTATCAACTCTGATCTCGTTATCGGTGCTGTTCTCGTTCCGGGTGCAAAAGCTCCGAAGCTTGTTACTCGTGACATGATTTCGAAAATGGGCAAAGGCTCAGTGGTTGTGGATATCGCAGTTGACCAGGGTGGATGTATTGAAACCTGTAAGGCAACTACTCACGAGAACCCAACTTTCATCGTTGATGGCGTTGTTCACTATTGTGTGGCGAACATGCCGGGTGCAGTTGCCCGTACGTCGACATTTGCTCTTACGAACGTGACTCTGAAGTA
>JAYVHR010000518.1:0-8313 GCA_043771075.1 Bacteriovoracaceae bacterium | reverse complement strand
GAGTGCTTATCGATAACGTTTTTACCGGGAAACTTCACTTGTTCTCCGGATTCCAGCATAGCATCCGTCAGGGAAGCCGTTTCGAGAGCGTCCATCCCTTTAAGAAACATGGCCATCAGCATGGCCGACATCTGGTAATCGGGGATCAAGTTTGTGGTAAAGCCCTGAATAAACCATTTCACCTCATCGCGGGTGAGTTTTTGGCCGTTTTTTTTCTTATCGATGAGGGTGTAAACCTGAAATTTTTCTTTGGTCATAATTTGCCAAGTTTAAGAGAGGAACTTATCATAGAATAGAATCATATTTATTTGCAAACTGCATCCTCGATTTCCAAGGAAAGTGCATGAAAAAAATCCTCTCTCTCCTCCTGGCTTTTCAGCTCCTCAGTGCTGTTGCGTTCGCTCAAGATGCTAGTGAGGATGACGACATTGTTAAGAATACTCAAAATGATATTTTGTTCGTCGCGGGAGCAGGGGCAGCCGGGGCCATTCTCGGATTATCCACTCTTTCTTTTGTCGAAAAGCCCTCTCAGCATATCTCCAACGTCTGGACAGGTGCGGCCCTCGGTGTAATTGCAGGGGTTATTTTTGTTGCCTACAACAGCGCACAAAGGGGCACTGAGGATCTTCAGAACGATGAAGAGGCCTCACTGGATTTCAATTCAGGCGAGCGCCTGGCCTGGCACCAGAAAAACTCGGTTCTTACAGGGCCTCAAGTGCAGTTTGGCACCGAAATCTGGAACACTTCGTTCTAAACGAACCAGCTTTCCCTTGCCATTGGATTTACCCCTTCGATATAACCCCATGAGTTATACCCACATTTTCACGTTGGAGTGTTATGAACTTTGAGTCATTCGCGCGCGGTATTCTTGGTATCGCCGTTCTCATCGGGATCCTTTACCTTTTTAGCTCGAAGAAAAAATCTATCGACTGGAAACTGGTCATGTGGGCCTTTCTTCTTCAGGTGGTATTCGCCGTCGGAATTCTTCACGTTCCGATTGTTGCGGCCATCTTCGACCAGCTCTCAAGCTTCTTCGTTGTGGTCCTCGACTTTACGAAGCAGGGCTCAGGATTTCTGTTCGGCAATCTCCTTGATGTGAAAGCGGTCGGCTTCATCTTCGCCTTCCAGATTCTTCCGACAATTATTTTCTTCTCGGCCCTCACTTCTCTTCTGTTCTATCTCGGGATTCTACAGAAAGTGGTCTATGGACTTTCATGGCTCATGGGAAAATTCCTTCGCATCTCGGGCGCGGAAAATCTTTCGACAACCGCCAACATCTTCCTTGGTCAGACCGAAGCTCCTCTTCTCATTAAGCCTTATCTTCCTAAGATGACCCGCTCAGAACTTCTCTGCGTAATGGTCGGTGGAATGGCCAATACAGCTGGTGGTGTTCTTGCCGCTTACGTTGGATTCCTTGGTGGTGATGATCCTGTTCAGCAGCTTTTCTTCGCGAAACACTTGCTTGCAGCTTCAGTGATGTCAGCGCCCGCCACTATTCTCATCTCAAAAATGCTCCTTCCTGAGACAGAAGTGGTTGATGAAAAAATCGAAATCACTGACGAGAAAATCGGTACCAATATGATCGAAGCGATTGCGATCGGTACTGAGGATGGCCTTAAGCTCGCTTTCAACGTAGGTGCCATGCTCATTGTTTTCATCGCCATGATTGCGATGTTGAACTATGTCCTCTCAGATATTCTTGGAAACTATTCCGGCCTCAATACTTTGATCGCTGAAGCGACAGACGGACAGTACAAAGGTCTCACCATGCAGTTCATTCTCGGATATGCCTGTGCTCCTTTTGTATGGCTTCTGGGTGTGGCGAAATCCGATATGGTTTACATCGGCCAGCTCCTTGGTGAAAAAACCGCGCTTAATGAATTTGTGGCGTATATGAGCCTCGGGAAGATGAAAGCGGAGGGAGTTCTGAAGGATCCGAAGTCGATCATCATGGCGACTTATATTCTGAGTGGATTTGCCAACTTCTCGTCTATCGGGATTCAAGTCGGGGGGATTGGTGCTCTCGCTCCCAATAAGCGCGCTACACTTTCTGAGCTCGGAATGAAGGCCCTGCTCGGAGGAACCATCGCTTCTCTCTTAACTGCTACAATCGTCGGGATGCTTACCTGATTTGTTTTGCCGGGTGCTAACGCGCCCGGCAGCGCATGCCGCCTTTCGCAACTATCCACATTCAAGTATCCTGATTGTAATTACGTTTAAAAGTTTTTACAGTTAGGACATTCATGGCAAAAGAACTTGTGGTCAACCAGACACACAATGAGTCGCGTATAGCACTCATTGAGAATGGTGAGATCCTGGATTTTCTTATCGAGCGACATTCTCAGACAAATGAGTCGTCTCCCATCGTAGGTAATATCTATCTCGGTCGGGTGGTACGCGTTCTTCCCGGAATGCAATCAGCATTTATTGATATCGGTCAGGATCGTGCGGCGTTTTTATACGTCGATGATGCCTATTTGCCGACACTCGATGAACAGCGTGAGATGCAGGCGCGGATTGAAGCAACGGAAACTCAGACCAAGCGTCTGGGCGAAGTGATTCCGGATGAATTCTCCACACTCACAGAAACAGTTGATATGAAATTCCGTCCGGATGTAAAAATCCAGGACTTCCTGAAAGAAGGCGATGAGATCGTTGTTCAGATTGCGAAAGAACCAATTTCGACGAAAGGTCCGAGAGTCACCAGACACATCACTCTCGCCGGCCGCCATATCGTTTACATGCCGTTTATCGAGCACACAGGTGTTTCAAGACGGATTGAGTCTGAAGAAGAAAGAAAGCGCCTAAAAGACATTCTCGATTCTGTCCGTCCGGAAGGAGTGGGCATTATCGCCAGAACAGTCGCTGAAGGTGTGAGTTATAAGGTTCTCAAAAACGATTACAACAATCTCGTGAAAATCTGGAAAGATGTTCAGAAGAAACTCGATAGTAAGGCGAAAGCACCGATCGAACTTCATCAGGATCTTTCTTTTATCCAGCGGTCTCTTCGCGACATCATGGATGAAGATGTTGATAACATCGTTGCTGATTCAAAAAATGCAGTTAAGCAAATTGAGAAATTCGTTCAGCGTTTTATTCCGAACCATAATGCGAAGATTAAATTCTATGACGGCGACGTTCCGGTCTTTGAGCATTATGGTATTGATATAGAAATTGAGAGAGCGCTGTCGAATCAGGTGTTCCTGAAGTCCGGCGGATCCATCAACGTCGATCAGACGGAAGCATTGGTTTCAATTGATGTGAATACCGGAAAATTCGTAGGTAAAAAAACTCTCGAAGAAACCATTCTCAAAACCAATCTCGAAGCCGTTAAAGAAATTGCTTATCAGCTCCGTCTGAGAAATTGCGGTGGAATCATTATTATCGATTTCATCGATATGGAAAAAGAGGAGCACAAGCAGCAGGTCTATTCGACCCTCCTTGAAGCTCTGAAAAAAGACCGTTCAAAAACAAATGTTCTTCCTATTTCGGGTCTCGGACTTGTCGAGATGACAAGAAAGAGAACCCGCGACACTCTCATCCGCGTGATGTGCGAACACTGCCCATATTGCGAAGGTGTCGGCCGCGTGAAATCTGTTGAGACTGTCAGCTTTGAAGTTATCCGCGAACTCCAGAAAGTTCTGAAGCGCACGAATGCCCAGAAGATTACAATCTTCGCGCATCCGGAAGTGAGTGCGAAGCTTTCAAGTGAGGATTTCGGGATTATTGAGGCGCTGGAAGAGGCACATAACAAAACTCTTCTCGTACGCGCAGACAACAATTATCACGCCGAACAATACGAAATCTACGCCCCGGAGAATTGATTCTTTGGGGTATTTTCTGTGTCACAGCTTGATTCCTTGAAAACCCCACCAAATAATCAATTCTCCCAAGTTCCAAACATAGAAACCTGGAAATTAATTAAGAAGTTCTTCGATCTGAGAATTGATTTTCTCGAGTTCGCGATCACCTTCGGCTTGAATCTGAATATGTGCGAAAGCTGATTTCAGAGTCTTGTTCAGTTTCTTCTCAATCTTCAATTCATTATTCAGGAAACGCTTCGCTTTCATCGCACCTTCGATAGCGTCAGTAACAGTCAGTCTGGTGGCGCTGTTGGCTGTCTGGATTGTGAGAGGAAGTTCAATTTCGCCACGTCGTCCACCACTCACGATGAACACTAGACCGCGGAGGAACTGGCCGATTTCCATGTCACGCTTGTCGGTCATGAACTTGAGCGCGATCGCTGAAAGCATATCCACGCGTGCTTTGATGAGTTCGATGCAGATTTCTTTACGGACGCCGGAAATGAGGATTTGCTCGTAAGAAGTATAGCTCACTTGCGGATTGCGGTTACCGGAAGCGCGGGCATCCATTTCAAGTTTATCTTTTCTGAGAGCGCTCTTGATAATGTCGTACATCGACACTGTCGCGATCCGGTTTTTCTCAGCAAGTTGTTCCTGGTGATGATGATTGAGGTGCATGGAGGTGGCGATTGCATTGAAAGCGGCCTCTTCATTATGCTTCTTTGAATCCTTTGTCGGATCGAGATCTTTCAGTTTGATCTTGCCGTAGAGGTCACCAAGTTTTCTGATGAAGTCGTTTACAGCATCAGTTTTCATAGCGGTCATTACCTGAGGATCGCGAAGAAGTTCGTTTTCAGTCGCGAGCTGGTATTCCATCGCTTTAATATAAATACCGGCAGATGTGATTTTCGTTTCCATCAGCGTCTCTTTGTTCATGAGGTTGTTATACTCATCCAGACGTGTGGCCGCAGATTCCTTCGCGCGAAGCTGCTTGTACATTGTATCTGTGTTTCCGGTGTTAACGGCCATTTCGCCGGTTTGTTTTTCCAGGGAGTCGGTGGCAGCGGCCATATCATCAAGCTTCTTCACCTTCGAACAGGCGAGGACGCAGAACGAGAGGATAAGAAAAGACAGTGTTGAGCATTTCACGGGGACTCCTTGGGAATTTTCCTATAGTAGGAGAAATCCGGAAGGGCAGGGGGGATGTCTAAACTTTTTACAGGGGTCAAACAGCAATCCTAAACTTCCGCGAGTAACTGACCGAAATGGGAAGCAATGAAAAACCTTCTCTCTTTATCTCTCGTCTTCCTTATTTCCTGCTCGCAAGCACCTTGGAAAGCCTCATCCCCGGAAATCAGCGGGCTTGAGGCCATGCTTTCACCGGAAGAACTGAAAATCCATCGCTGTCTGAATGGCAAAGAGCTCTCGATGGATCTTAAAAAAGAATGCCTTACAGGAACTCCTTACGAATCCTATATTTCGCGTATGCCTTCGAACGATCTGGAAGATGACATCATCATGAAGAACAACTGGTTCTTCGGGGACAATGCGAAGATAAATGAATACTACGGCCTCACACGCGGTTTCGTTAAAGCGAGTACGAAGTTTGGCGCCCGAGTAATCAATGATCGCGGGATTGGGGTTGAAGGTTCAGCATACTTCGGAATCGGTGGAGGATGGCTCGCTGAATTCATCAATCACCATGAGAAGTTCGGTCTTTTCTGCGCTCCTTTTCGGGGAGTGAAAACAGATGTAGGTGTGGAGGCTGCGGTTGCTGTCCTTCAGTCTGTTTCGTGCGGAAGTAACCATGAGTATGAGGGTGGATTTCTGAACGTGTCTGCCGGTCTCAGTGGAGAATTAATCGGACTTCCAGTCGACCTCTCACTTAGCTATAACTTCGGGTTAAATCTTCCGGCCTTCGCTCAGAAATTGAAAGACGCAAAAAATTCCAAACGGATCAGTGCTTCCCAACTTGGAAGAGAAGTCGCGCGACTTGCCCAATTGGACGTTAAACGCGCCATTTCGGGTAACAACAGTTACAACGCTGCCGTCCTGAATATTATTCTGAAACCACTTTCAATTGTCGGCGTGCGGTCTCCGAGTCTCTCCTCTGTTCAGCAGATGAATCAGGTCATCCGGAAAGTGCTGAGAGAGCACAGATCCCTGGGTGTCCAGTTCAAGACGTATTATACGAACAGACTTTCTCCCTACCTCCGGACAAACGGTTTCCCGCAGCTCAATCAATTTCTTTCGATCCTGACTTCGTCTATGACCGGATGTGATGCTCTGGGAGGAGCGGCGGCACTAAGTATCAGCCTTTCACCAGCGGCCGTAGGTGTGGACTATGAGAACTACCATCTTCTCTTTGAAATGCCGTTTGAAGATCTCAGGGCATTTAAAGTGTTGTCACCGATGCTCCTCCTGAATCCATTCCTTATGGCGCCGGAAGATCTCCGGGCAACAGTACGAGTGGCCAGAGGAGTGCTTGCGATTCCGCTTAAGGTTTCTCGCCAGTGTAACGTGCTTTTCCCGAAGATTTGATTTTCAGAAAATTGAGTATCTCGTCAGCAATGAAGTTTCCCGCGAGGTAGTGGCCGCGGTTATTGAAATGGACAATGTCCCACCATAAAAACTCTTCTTTCTTCTTTGTGAGGGCCATCATGTATTGATGAAGAGGGATGAGCTTAGCACCAAACTCACGTGAGATTTTAGAGTTGTCCCTGGCCAGGCGCAAGGCTGCGAGAGTGTCCTTCTCCATCGCCTCATTTACCAGAAAAAGGACTTTTCCTTTCGACTCTTTAAATATTTGAGGGATGTTCGTGTTGTAATCTTCTATTTCACCATTAAACCCCAGATTTACGACAATAAAGTCAGGCTTCCATTCTTCGAAATAGGAACTGAATATTGCATGCATTTGCCCGGGCCCTGCACCCGCGATAGAAATATTCAAGCTCTGAAGTCCCGGCAGTGCTTTTATCATTCGATTATGAGTAACAGCAAAAAAAGTGTCTTCCAGTTTATCGGCACCAACCCCGATCGTCTGGGAAGAGCCAATGAACAATATGCGCGTATGTTTGTCAGAGTTATCACGGTCATAACTTAAACGGCAGCCATTCTGGTCACAAGTAACCGGCCCCTGGTGAAAAGGGTTAACTGGATAATCTTTTGAGATCAACTGCCAGGAAACGGCCGGTGAAGGTCCGAAAACATTTCTGCGAAATTCTTCTGCTTTGTATAAGAAGTGATCTTCCTTCAGGTCAGTGTTCAAAAGATCCATGGAAAAATGAGAGAAGTGGAATCTGTCTATTGACCAGGAGCTCAGAGACAGAATAAAAAAAACATACGCCGTGAAAAAAAGTTTTTGAGCAAAAAAAGGAATGAGAAGAAGTGGTGACATGAGCAATAGATAGTTAAACAGGAATGGCGCCTCGAAATCATGAGTGACTCCATTTTCTTCAATTTCGTCTATTTCAACGGCCTCTCCATGACCCTGAATTCCCCATTGCTCCGGTTTTCCTGATAGCGGAAGCGAATCCAGTTTGTGACCACCCTGAAAAACATCCACGAACCGCTCCCGGAAATGGAGGACTAATTCAACTTCATATTCGGGAAGCTTCTCGTTTTGAAAGTAAGCGGACAGGCTCCGAAGAAAATTGTTTCCCGACCTTTTAAATTGAATCTGAAGCGGTGATGATTTTAGCCAGTTTCCCAAAGGTCCCGTTTTCCAGAAGGCCGAACCATCCTTCCTGACTCTTATTCCTTCACGATGGCCATTGTTGTCCATCCAGAAGATATCCATCTCAGCAGAAGGATCAAATGCTGTTCGCATCCTCAAATGCCGGGGAGTTTTTAGTTTGGAACGCAGCTCCTGATAATTATGCCAGCGATGAAGATGAAGTTTTCCCTGAGCGACTCCCGAACGGGAGATTAAAAAATCGTTCGCGCCCATGAGAGAGATCTCACGGTCCCTTTTCGAAAGCTTAAAATGATCGTGGAGGCTGAGAAAATTGAAATTCTGCTGAGCAAAGAATCTTTCAGAAAGAAGGATGCCTGCCGCAAGCAGAATAAAGTGAGCAACACGCCAGATTTTCGCATTCAATTTCATATTCCTTAATGATAGATGGAAATGATGACAACTCAAGAGCTAGAAAAATTTCTACATCTTCAAATTCCCATTTCAGTTGCTCTGGGAGTGAAGGTTCTCAGTGCTTCGGAAAAAGAAGTGATACTAGAAGCACCCCTGGACCCCAACCACAATCACATGGGGACTGCATTTGGTGGAAGTTTGTCCACGCTCATGATTCTTGCGAGCTATACCTGGCTTTACCGTTCTCTCGAGGGAGAGGGCAAAGTTCATGTGATCCTGAAGGAAAATCAGGCGACCTATCTGCGGCCGGTGAAGGAAAATATCCGCGCCATCTGCCGGGCCCCCTCTGAGGAGAACTTTCAGGAGTTCCAGAAATTATTCCGGAGAAAGGGACTCGCCCGGATTAAGCTCATAAGTTTCATT
>JAYVHR010000517.1:0-7123 GCA_043771075.1 Bacteriovoracaceae bacterium | reverse complement strand
GGATATCCAGCTGATAAGACTTCTTTTATAAAACCAGTATCGCTTAATCACAGCGAAGAACTTTTTTTCATAAAAAAGGACAATACCGAGGAGTACTGCAAATATCAGCAGCAGGAAGGGAAGATAATTGAGGTTAAGGAAGTTCATACGACGTCCTTGAGTAAAAGCCGCCGGAGTATTTCCACTGCTACCAGAAGAGCAACACCAGTCAGGAGGTAAATGTAATATTGTTCATCATAGACCACCTGGTGATTTACCTTGATTTCAGTTTTTTCAAGTTTTTGAATGTCATCTAAGATTTCCTTAAGAGCACCCTCACTTTTTGCGGGATAAAATGTTCCGCCAGTGAGAGCAGAAATTTCTTTCAAGGTCTTATAGTCAATCCCACCGCCCGGGATAAGCTGGTACTGAGTTCCGAAGATTCCATTTCCGACGGGAATTTTGGCATCATTATCGGTCCCAAGTCCGATAGTGTAAACTTTGATCCCGTGTTTTTTAGCTTCTTCCGCTGCCTGTATCGGAGTCAGCGTTCCGACGTTCGCCACACCATCAGTTAGAAGAACAATAACTTTATTTTTAGCTTCCGAATTAACTGCGCGAGCAACCGAAAGGGCCAGACCGTCACCGATATTAGTCCCGCTTCCGAGATAGCCAATAGAAATTTCCGCGAGGACCTTATCCACCAGTTTGGGATCAGTTGTGAGGGGTAGTAAGGTAATTACTTTCTCAGAGAAGATTACGACTCCGATCCGGTCAGTGATACGCATTTTCGCAAATTCCCTGATCTGTTCCTTAGCGACTTCCAGACGATTCGGTTTGATATCTTCTGCCAGCATTGATCTTGAAACATCAATACAAAGAATAATGTCGTTTACTTCAATACTTGAAGGAGAGAATTTTTGCGGCTTCCGCGGCTGCATCAAGGAATATGAAAGATAGCCCCAGGCCGCAACTCCCGCGAGAAACAAACCAATCCTGAGAACTTTCTTGCCCCAATGAAGACCTTTCTCCTGCATCGGGAAATGCAGACGGGTGCGCATGAACACTTTCCAGTAATCGAGTGCCCAGAAAAGACCTGCTAAGACTCCAAACCAGAGGAAGAGTGGTTGTTTAAACTCCACGAAATCCTCCTTCGCTCTGCTCAACGAGGTTCCGATAAGCTTTCATGACTTCATTTTTTTCATTCTCTGTCTGTGATGGTTTGAACTGATACTTAAACAGCACTTCCTCAAAAGGCGGGAATGTCCCTTCCAAATGGGGAAAGTCTTTTATGAAAGAACGTTTCTTTTTCCAGAAGGCCACGATGTCTTCATAGCTCTGGCAGGATTTGAATTCATCTATAAGCTTTTGCTTCCGACTTTTTTCTTTATTTCTTTTGTTCAGCTTCTTCCAGATTATGAAGCCGCCCGCGCCCAGAATAATAATAAGCAATGTTAGCCAGATCCACGTGAGTTTCCCTTCCAGAAAATCAGGTGCGGTGAAATCAGCCCAAAGCATTCCTTCGGGTGTCTCAACGGGAATTATCCGGATATTATTCCACTCAAGTTCAATCGCTTGATCGCCTACAGTGGCCACCAATGATGTGCTCTCCGGAACTTTAACGAAAATAAGCTGAATATCAGCTTCGTAGTTTGATGAGCCTTCTTTTCTCAGTAAAGGAGACAGCTGGTAGAAGTAAATAGTCTCTCCGACTGTTTCACCTTTCAATTTCTGGAAGGGAACATTTACCGATTCTGGCGGAACAAAAAGTTTCGCCTTCACCAGGGCACCCTGGCGAATTTCCTCGGCAAAGAATCCAATCTTCAACTTATCAGCTGAAAAGGCATTACTCGTGAATAGAAGAAGAAAGAAAATTATTTTCGTCACACCAGCTCTTTTACAAATTTTTCAAGATAGCGCTCATGGACGCCGATTTCCTTAAAACGTTCCTTCAGGAAAAGTGGATCCGTGTTATTGGCCTTCACATCAGTGACAATACTCCGGCCAGTAAACGGATTCTTAGCCTTGAAGAGAAATGGCACCTCAGTATTCTTATCAACCGGCGAGTATATCCGGAAACAATGCATATTTTTCTTATCGAGAATTTTCCCCCACTGAAGCCTGTCTTTTACGAGCGATAAGTCGCCGAGGTAGATCACTTCTTTTCTCTTGGCCAGGAAGGCTTTGATATGGGCAATTTTCACAGTCTCCGTGTGCGTATTCATCTTTCCGGGATAATCCAGCTGGACTTTTCCGTTCTCATCCAGAAGTCCCATTTTCTCGAGCGCAGAGATAAACATTGTCAGTCCTTCCTTCCCGCGTTTGGGAGGAAGATTTATTGTTTTTTCGCCCCAGATAATTATCCGGACAAGATCATGGGTCTGACCCGCGAGAAGATAGAGAAGGGCAACAATCTCAATCATGGCCTCGAGTTTAGACTTTCCTTCAAATCCATAAAGAAGTGTTAATGAAAGATCAAAGCAGATCACAATTTCAACGTTCCGTTCTTCTTCGAACGTCTTGATATAAATATTCGGTGAGCGGGCGGAAAGTTTCCAGTCGATGAAACGAACATCATCTCCGGGCACATAGACCTGATGCTCGCGAAACTGAAGACCGGATCCGCGGAAATGAGATTTCAGCATGCCCGTTGAATAGGCATTCGAATTCCGGAAAATCTGTGACTGGATCATTCCCACAACCCGTTCGATTTCCTTCAGGTTCATATCAGATCACATTCGCAGCAATAGTCGTGACCATATGGCGCGTATTAATCTTATCAATCTGCGCCTCATAGGATGGAATCACTCTGTGTCCAAGAACCGACGGGATAATTGAAAGGACATGCTCTGGTGTGACGAAATCTTTGCCTTCCATGAAAGCCTTGAACTTAGCAATTTTAAAAAGCCAGATTGAGGCCCGGGGAGAAGCGCCGGCAACGATCGCACCTTCAAATTTTTTCTGAAAGAATTTACTTCCCGGGCGCGTAGCGTGAACCATCCGGATTATCATATCTTTGATTTTTTCATCAACATAGATCGCTTCCACTTTCTCTTTCAGTTGAAATAGATCCTGTTCAGTCATCACTGGCTTAAGGTCAAAGCCGTTAGACTTAAGTCCCAGAATGCTTTTCTCGGCTTCAAAATCAGGATAATCCACAGAGATCTTCATCATAAAACGATCAAGCTGTGCTTCAGGAAGATTATAAGTTCCTTCCTGTTCAATCGGGTTCTGAGTTGCGAGAACAACAAATGGTGTGGGTAGTTTGTGTGTCTTGTCTCCGATCGTGACCTGCTTTTCTGCCATGGCCTCAAGTAGTGCGGCCTGAACTTTCGCCGGAGAACGGTTAATTTCATCCGCCAGAACGAGCTGCGTGAAGATCGGACCGAACTTCGTTGTGAATTCCTGCTTCTGCTGGTTGTACATCATGGTACCGATCAGATCTGAAGGTAAAAGATCCGGCGTGAACTGAATGCGCTGAAACTGAAGATGGCAAAGTTTACTCATGACCGAAACACTGAGTGTCTTACCAAGGCCGGGCAAGCCTTCAATCAGAAGGTGGCCTTCGCAAATCAGTGCCGCAAGAATACTTTCCAGGAGCTCATCCTGCCCAAAGACGATTTTCCGGGCTTCTGAAAGTGTGTGTTGAATTTTTTCCTGAAGAATCATTTAGGACTCCATTATGTAAAAATACGATTTAATGTAATTTGATTTGTCGCTCTGAGAACGGATGGGATGATCCCATCCCTGAATACCGGTATGAAGAAGCTGAATCTTTCTTCCTTCTTTATTAGCGGCATCCAGAATATTTTTCTGAAACTCTTCATGACTCACATAGTGGGTACAGGAAGAAAAAACCGCAAGGGTCCCGACCCGTGAAATTTTCATCACTTTCCGATGAAGCTTGGAATAACCCTCCAGCGCCTGATCTTTTTGCAGATGGCTTTTTGCAAAGGCTGGAGGATCACACATGATCAGGTCAAATTGCTGTTTTCTGGAAATGGCATCATCCATGAATTTGAAAACATCGTTGCGATAAAAGCGTCCCTTATTTTGAAAGCCATTCAACTCAAGTGCCTTCATGACTTCCTGAGAAAAATCACCCTGATCCACGAAGTCTACCTGCTCAACGCCACCCTTCAATGCATTCATTCCCCATGCACCGGCATAACAGAATAAATCAATGCCCGTTTTTGGCTTTGAGTTCAACCGGTGAAGAATTTCCTGGAGTGACTTCCGGTTCTCCCGATGGTCATAATAGAATCCGACTTTTTGTATAACTTCCGCACGCAACTCATAGGATAATTCATTTTCTTTGACCATCAGGCCGGGCACAGCTTCATGCTCAAACATCGGAAGAAATTCACGCTCCCGATATTTTGCATTATCCAGAAAATAAGCTTTTGTTTTCAACTCAGTGGAAAAAACTTTTGCGATGTGTTCGCGATATTTATCAATGCCAGCAGTATTAATCTGAATGATCACTGCATTGCTGAAATGATCCACAATGAGTCCGGGTAATCCATCACTCATTCCATAGAATACTCGTGAGCCTTCTTCATACCCGGTAAACTGCCGACGCTTATTGATGGCAGCCTGAATTTTTTCCGTAATAAAGTTTTCAACTGAAAGTTGCTGGGGATCCTTAATTTCATCCAACACCTGGACGCAGGAGAATTTTTCATCCACCATCGCATTCACGAAACAAAGCCATGATGATTTCTCATCACGAATGAGGCACCACTCTCCCGGCGGAATAGATTTCACAGAACCTTCCAGGTCCGTAGTTTTCAATTCTTTTTGATGGGAACGGATTTTATTGAAGCCGCTCTTCGACAGGGTAAGCGTACGCATGTTTCCTCAAGTTATTCAGATATTATAACCCTTGGGAAATTACCCTCAAGAAGAAGCGTATCCTGAGTGAAGAATAAAAGTTGAACTGATTGAGTCGGTTAAGGACTCGTTTGGGGAGCGGCCGGGGCCGGGGCATCGCCCAGGAAATAGCGCATACCTTCGCCGGTATTAATTTTGTAGTTTTTGAACTCGATACTTTCCTCGGTTCTGACAGGTTTTTCACCTTGTTGCTCCACCGTGAGAACAACTTCCGTAAGAACGCCGATTCCTTGTGCCGTTCCATAATTCAGTTTCCTGGTCGACTTGATACCCTGGCCACCTTCATTGTTGTTAACAGTGACCTGGCTTACTACCCACTTACCGTCAGAGAATGCTTTTTTCTCGTAAACCCAGCTCATGCTCCAGCTTCCCAGTGGCTTTTGACCGATAACTTCGGAAAGTCTGTCCTGATCATCAAATTTCAGGACGTATGAAGGAATCGGGGCAAGGCCCGAGCTGTCAGTGGCGATGAATTCACGGGGGATCTTGCCGGGAGTAATTTTATAATTGGGAAATCTTTGTTCTACAGTCATCGGGAGAAGACTATCCAGCAAAGGCATTACACTGGCACGGAGAGCATTTTTCGCTTCGAAAAAACCTTCCGGAAGTCCAATAACATCAACGGCTAGTCTCTCCGGGGATTGCGTCCAATGGATACGAAAAGTCAGAGCTTTTACTTTCCCGAAAATCTTTTGTTCATTCACCTGATCAGTAAGTTTGGCACTTGTGATATCCACCACGAAATCACGAACACCCTTGTTCTTCAAAGAGTAAACTTTACGGTCGTAAAGTGAGAAGTATACAGAGGGGGTCTGAGCGACAGCAGCGGTTGTAGTGAGAACTAACATCAAAGCGAAAATAAATTTCATACTATTCCTGAATGAATGCTGAGATGTCCACAACGGGACACCGTAAATGTTTTTCTTTCTTATATGTTACCATACCGGCGACCCCGGAAACACCCTTCAGATTTTTCACCTGGGTAAAAATAACGGGAACCCAATCTCCCTGAAAGTGAGAAAAATGGGCAAGTATCGATGCCGCCAGATTCATCTCTTCCGGGAAGGGAACTCCAGCGGGCATACGGATAATCACATGGGCACTTTTCAGGCCATCCAGATGAAGCCAGGTATCATCTTTTCCTGCCCACTTTGATCGGAGTTGATCATTGCCGCGCGCTGATTTCCCTACACCAATCTGGCAGGTAGGAGTGATGAAGACTTTGAAGTCATCAGCAGCTTCAGATGCTTTTTCTACTGAAGCTGTGGTTGCTTCTTCGCCCCAGGATATCTTCTTTATGGGGAGTACGTTTATCTTCTGAACAGGTTTAACTTTTTCTTCAATCGTCCTGGTCACACTTCCCAGACGCTCGCTGAGGATAGTCTCACCTTTTTTGAGTTTCTTGATTTTTTGAAAGAGCAGGTTTCTTCTTTCATAAGCATTCAACTCGCCTTCAAACTTAATTTTATGATCGCCCACTTTCAATTCGTAGATATGATCAAGGGAGTCGCCATCGTTAAGCAAAGTCTGGATTTTTTCCCATTGTCTTGCCTTGGTCAGGTCATCTTCAATTTTGAGTTTTTTCCGCTCGAGAAAACCGGGTTTAAAATGTCCCGCCTTCATCTCTGCGGCCTGTTCTTCATTCGTGAGAATGTCCTGCACTGAGAGAACCATTTTCGAAGTAAAATCCAGCTTCATATCCGAGCGACGGCCAATTTCATCGAAGCAGGAAAAGAAATCCGTAATTTCTTCAGGAGGAGTGATCGGACGGTTTTTCCAGCTCATAAGAATTTTCATCACACCTTCCGGGGATTCCCGGTAGGCATGGACGAAATATAATTTACGTGATTTCCAGAATAACAGGAGTGACTGCTTCATGCCAAATTTCTGATAATCGAGTTTTATAATCCGGTCATGGGGATCAATCTCCATTCCCAGAAAAGTGCAGGAACTTAAATGTCGTCTGAGATACTCAAGAAAAATATCCTTGCGCCGAAGGATTGATGGTGGCGTGATTTCATCCAGCCAGACACCCTCAATTCCGGAACCTCGCCCGAGATAAATCACCTGAGTTTTTCCGGGGACGCGAACAGAGAGCGATACAAAATAAGCCGTACTGTATAATTTCTGAATCTGGCCTCCGGAGAGGTCTGCTTTCTGAATAGTTTTTACTTGGGACTCTAAATCCCGGTAGTATTGAATCATATGACCATCAATCTTATTAACAACCCCGGCTCAGTCCATCATTCGC
>JAYVHR010000516.1:0-2784 GCA_043771075.1 Bacteriovoracaceae bacterium | reverse complement strand
ACCCAGCTGAATTACATTCTTGCCGTCGATCGTTGCCGGAATTTTGCCCAGGCCGCCCGGGAATGCTTTGTCACTCAGCCGACTCTGAGCATGCAGATTCATAAACTTGAAGACTATCTTCAGATTCAGGTTTTTGACCGCAGTAAAACTCCTGTGGTACCCACGCCGATGGGAAAGAAAGTCCTGGAGTATGCCCGTAAGGTCATGCAACATTCCCAGGCCCTGGAAGAGCTCTCTCGTTCCATTCGCGGAGAAATCGCGGGTGAGTACATCCTGGCCGTTATTCCCACTCTTGCTCCCTATCTTCTTCCGCTTTTTGTCGGTGAATTCGTTAAAAAATATCCTAATGTCGAGCTGAAGATTTTTGAGTATCAGACCGACGAAATTATCCGGTATCTGAAGGAAGGGAAAATCGACGGTGCCATTCTTGCCACTCCTCTGGAAGAAAAAACTATCACGGAAGAGCATCTCTTCTATGAACCCTTTAAGATTTTCCTCTCTCCCACGCATCCACTTCTCAAGAAAAAATCTATCGACGAGAAAGAGCTTGATCTTGCTGAGGCCTGGTTACTGAAGGAAGGGCACTGCATGCGTGTGCAGGCACTGGCACTTTGTCAGGTGAAGAAAGAAGGGTCGGCGAAAAATTTATTCTTTGAAGGCGGAAGTCTGGAAACTCTCATCAACATGGTGAAGTCGACAAAAGGATTTACGGTTCTTCCCTATCTCACCACACTCACGCTCTCGGATAAGGATGACAAACTTCTTCGGGATTTTAAATCTCAGCTGCCGGTCAGAAACATCAGTTTTGTCACGGGTCCCATGGCGATGAAAACTTCCATCACGGATGCTTTGATCAAGATTGTGACTGCGACTGTGCCGAAGGAATTAAAAAAAGTAAGTGCGAAGTCGGAAGTTCTTCCTATTCATTAGTCACTTTGACGGAAACGCGGCGGGTGTGGCGGAATGATTCTATGGTATACCAGGCAAGGGCAATCCAGATAATACAGAAGGCCTGAAGTTTTTCAGCACTCAATGCCTCGTGAAAAATAAATAACCCGCAGACAAATTTAAAACTCGGACTCAGGTACTGAATCATTCCCAGTGTCTGGAGCTTCAGACGTTTTGCACTGAAGGCAAAGAGGATCAGGGGAACGGAAGTCACCACACCGGACAAGGGAAGCAGAAGGTTCTTGTGCAAGGGAAGTTGTTCCAGCACATGCAATGGACCTGTCGGTCGCATCTGCCAGTAAATCAGCACAGGAATAATCACCACACTCGTTTCGAAAAGAAGTCCCTCCATTGATCCCACATGGACGAGCTTTCGGATTAGACCATACAGCGCGAATGTCAGTGAGAGGATAATGGCAAGCCAGGGAAAGTTATTGAGGTCCGTAGTGAAGGCAAGAAGGATGATGGCGATCATCGCGAGGACAATCGCGGGCCACTGCGTGGGACGGATTTTTTCCTTGAGTATCAGCCAACCCATAAAAACATTGATCAGGGGATTGAGGAAGTATCCCATGCTCGCTTCAAGAATTCTCCCGATGTTCACGGCATAAATATAAAGAAGCCAGTTGGAGGAAATGAGCAGAGCGGAGATGACGAGCATCAGTCTCTTTTTCGGATCGTTCCAGATTGCTTTCACCAGGAAGAGTTTCTTACGGAAAAGCATGATGAGAAACAAAGAAACAAACGACCAGATGAGGCGATGACCGAACAAATCCCAGGCATCGACTTCCGCGAAGTATTTCCAGTAAATCGGAAACAGTCCCCACATGGAAAAAGCGAGCATGGCAGAAAGATGGGCGGAGTTTATGTTCATCAGCGGAAGTTGTTTTTCTTTCTGATGTGGTTAGCGATGAGAATGGCCATTAAGCTTGAACCCACACAGATGTATCCGACGATATTATAACCTGTGAGAACACCAGTCGCCGTTCCGCCGATAATGAGACCTGCTGTTTGAGATGCTGCTCCTGCTGCAAATTGTCTTCCTGCATTTTCAAGGCTCATGAAGGCCCCGCGTTCTTCGGGCTTCACGACTGCTGAAACCATGGTCATGGCGGGAATAAATCTGGCGGAACCGAACATCGTGAACATCGACGTCACAATAAGAACGACCCAGGTCGCAACATGGGGAAGATGGGTGAGGGCAAGGATGGGACCGATGGAAATGAGTGCGAGAAAACGGAAAGTCGTAAAACTTCCCTTCTTGTCCGTCATTTTTCCCACGAAACGTGCCGTGAAGATCGTTCCGACACCCCCGATGAGATACATGAGCGGCAGATCAGTTTCGGCAAAGCCGACATTCCTGACAAGATAAGGAGCAATGAAAGGAATCACGTGAAAGATCCCGAAAGCGAGGCAACTGGTGAGTGCGAACGCTTCCATATACTCGCGCTTAAAGACACTCCGGAATTTCATGAGATTTTCCATGAAGCTTTTCGGGCGGTTCACCTTCACAGAAGGAAGCATGATTAGCGCCATGATCCAGAAGATAGAAGCAAGAATACAGATGAAATAAAAGGTGTAGTGCCAGTCAAATGTATTGGCGATGTAGAGGCCCACAGGAATACCCATAACGCTGGATACTGAGAACGACGACATGACTACACCCATGGCATTACCTCTTCGCTGAAAGGGAATGAGGTCGGCCACTAGTGAAAGGACACATGCGTTCAGAACTCCGCCGAAAGCACCGGCGATTATTCTCGCAATGAGGAGTGTTGTGAAATTGGTCGAGATAGCGCACATGAAAGTGCCGGCAATAAAACCGGTGAAGTTAAA
>JAYVHR010000515.1:0-5994 GCA_043771075.1 Bacteriovoracaceae bacterium | reverse complement strand
TCACCGCCGGTTCTCGCCATCACAATATAAGTTTTGGCGATTCCCCCCGACGTAATCCACATCTTCGTGCCGTTCAGTAAATATCCACCCTCGGTTTTCTTCGCGGTCGTTTTCAATGCAGCTGCATCGGAACCTGCATGAGATTCTGAAAGTGCAAAGGCACCGATTTCTTCTCCGCTTGTGAGCGCAGGAAGATATTGTTCTTTTTGCTTTTGATTTCCGAATTCCTTGATGATGGTCTGAACCATGCTGGAAACGGAAACTGTTACGGCGTAGGGGACTGAGAATTTTGCGATTTCTTCGAGGACATAACAATAATCAATGTAGCTGAGACCTGCACCACCGTATTCTGTGGGAAGTGTCACTCCGGTCACGCCATATTCACCGAGACCTTTGAAGATTTCCATCCGGAACTTCCCTTCGTGATCATCATGCTCCATGTGGGGTTCAATGTTCTCACGACAAAACTTCCGCAGAGCTGTGACGAGCTCTTTTTGAAAATCATTCATGCTTCAGGGCCTCTCTTAAAAGATTCTTCGCGATGATCATGATCATCACTTCATTGGTACCGGCGCCAATTTCATTGAGCTTGTTATCTCTCATCATGCGTTCAACCGGGAACTCTCTCGAGTAACCGTAGCCACCGTGCAACTGAATTGCGTCGAGGGCGATTTTTGTCGCCATCTTGGGAAGCTGAAGCTTAATAGCTGAAGCCAGAGTGTTGGATCTGCTTCCGTGATCATATTCATAGCAGACAGTGTAGAGCATGCGTCTCATGGCCTCGGTCTCAGCATACATCTCGGCAATCATTTTCTGGATTAACTGGAAGTTCGCGAGATTTTTCCCGAACTGCTTTCTCTCTCCGGCGTACTTAATACACTGATCGAGACACGCTTGTGCGATACCGAGAGAAATTCCTGAAATCGTAATGCGTTCGATTTCCAGGTTCTTCATCATGTGAACAGTCGAGTCGCCCTCTTCACCGACGCGGTTAGCGACGGGAATTTTCGTTTTCTGGAAAGAGAGTTCACCGGTCGGTGAGGATCTCATTCCCATTTTGTGAATTTCTTTTGAGACAGAGTATCCCGGCATTCCTTTCTCAGCGATGAATGTCGTGAGGTCTTTTTTTCCGGTCCCCGTGCGTGTGTAGAGATAAATAATATCTGCACACTGGGCATTGGTGATCCACATTTTATTTCCGGTGACAGAATAGTGATCGCCATCTCTGACAGCTTTTGTCTGCATGCCGACTGCATCAGATCCATACTCCGGCTCGGACATTCCCATGCAACCAATATGCTCACCAGAAATAAGTTTTGGGAGATATTTTTGTTTCTGCTCGTGAGACCCATTATTGTTGAGGTTGTTCACGCAAAGAATTGTGTGAGCGAGATAGGAAAGTGTGAAGCCTGCATCGGCCTTGCCGAATTCTTCCATCACGATCGTGGCCGCTGTTGCCCCCATGCCGGACCCGCCGTATTCAGGATCGGCGGTAATTCCGAGAAGACCGAGATCTCCCACATGCTTCATGGCCTTCATGTTGAAAGTTTCTTCGTTGTCATGCTTTTCCGCAAAAGGAGCTAGTTCCTTCTGGGCAAAATCACGACAGACTTTCTGGATTTCTTTTTCTTCGGAGGTGAAAAACCACATAGACAAATTCCTTTTTTGCGAATCAAAGTCTAACGGATAAAACTGCCTTTGGGCATGGATAATTTTTGTACACTTCCTGCAAATTATTGGGATAAACTAAATAGGCAATGCTATTCGCCAGAAGGAATTGATGAAGCGTGGAAGTGAAGTGAGCCCCGGAGAGCAGTGGTTTTTCTATTGGAAAACATCTGCCGCTCTATGGGAATCGCAGATTCTTGAGCTTCCTCGTGACGAAGTCGTGTTTCTTCCTCTCAACTGGGGCTTCCATGCGGAAAACCAGAATCAATGGGATTTTGGCGAAATTCTCCCGGAGCGCGATCTTTTCCGGCTGGCCTCTTTATTGACGCAGCACAACCGCAAATTCACCTGGCTCATACCTTTGACGCCTTCGCCATTTCTTCCGAACGGAGGAATTCCTGTCACGACAGCAAGAACGCTGAGCCTTTCTCCCTCCGGCACTCATCTCGCGTGCCTGGATCATGAAGGCCGGCTTCACAAAATGTTCTCGTGGTATGAACCGAAAGTTTTCCAGGCGTGGGCAGGATTTCTCGCGGCCTTCGGAACTTACATCGCAAAAAGAAAAATCAAAGCCCCTGTCTGGGGTGCTCAGTTTTTTTATAAAGAGGGAAGCGAGCTCATTTCTTTCCTCACCGATTCATCAGTTGCTTTCGAGCAGGGCTTCTCGCGCTATCTCAGAAAAAGTCATCCGGAAGGAATTGAGATTTCTGAACCAGCAAGAGAAGCAACACTGAAGCAGGATTTTTCCCGTGAAGTGAATGAACTTTTTAAAGTGACAGCGGAAGCCGCACTCGGTCCTTTCTGGGCAGGCTCACAGGAAATTTGCGTTCTCGGAGCGGGCCCGCGGGATACACTCGAACGCGGTCTCACCAGTGGCCGCACTCAACTGGATTTTTTCCAGGACATCTTTGAACTCTTCACAAAAAATATCTGGGTCTCCAGCTCTCTTCTTACTCATGAAGAAAAGAAAGATCTACTTCCGAAGGCCCTGGTGAATCATTTCGGCCAGAATGCAGCGGAAGAAAAGTATCACTATCGTATGCATCAGGGTGAATTGGGCCAGGACTGGCGACCATATAGCGTGGTGGATGTTGTTTCGGCCCGCGGTGATGCCTGGGAAAAGAACGGTCTCTTTCAGTTTCTGGAATCCAATCTCCGCTGGCTCTATAGTGTGCATAAGGAAATTCCTTTTACGACTGATGCGATTGAAAGCAGCTCGCATAAGATTAAATTTTTCCACGGCAGCACTCTCGACAGAACGGCTTTCGGACAAATGCTGAAACTCTTTCTCATGGGTCAGAGAGTGGTCCTCGACAAGAGCGGACTCCCTTCTGATCTTGAAAAAAGGCTGCAGGTATTTTTCATTGAAAATAACCTGAAAGTCCAGAACGTGAATTATCTCACTTCCATCAATCTCACTGATCTCGGCGATGGAAAACTGATTACGTTTGAAGGTGACCAGCTCTCCGGTAAGGACACGACTGAGTTCTGGAAAAATATTTTCCGCTTCATCCGCATGACTCTTCCGGAAGTGATCATGGACCGCGAAGTCTTCGGTCTCTGGAACATCCGCGCGACCGGAAACTCTGACCTCAATTATCTCGATGTGAGAAGAATCAATCTCTACAATCCTACGAGCTACAAAAAACTCGTCACTATCCGGACGCACAAGCATTTTGCTTTCATGAAGATGGTGGATCCGGAAAGAGCGCAGGCAAAATCAACTCCTGACGGTGTCCAGGTTGAGCTTCTTCCCAATGGAACTGTGGCCCTCGACTTCGGTCATTTCGAGGAGAACTGATGTCACTTCATCTGATTTATTATTTTCAGTCTTCGCAGAACCAGAACGAATCATGGACCCCGGCCCGTTACAAAGTTGTTCACTTCTTTGGTGATGAAGGATTTGTTCCGGATGCCAAGCTGAGTGAGCTGGCGAAGTCAGATCCACATGCCGATTATTCGGATCTCACTTTTCTTTCACTCGATGATCTGAAGTCTTTTGCCAATCGTGTGGCCGGGGATCTGGGAAGTGAGAGTGTGAGACTTCTTTCCGTTCAGGATTACAACATCGGACTCGATGGTGCCCGCGACAGAAAAGAGCTGAAAGAGATTTTTGTGAAGTACGGGGAGACAGTAGAGACCCTGGTTCCTTCCAAGAAAAAAGGTTTATTCGGTAAGCTTTTCAGCTGATGACGGCCGAATGGCCGTCTGTTTCCTTTACACACCCTGAAAAAAAGTCTGTCTTTGCATTTCCTTATCCGGGAAAGGTTATGATGAGCCTCATTACCGGAGGACGTATGAAATTTGCTTTGATTCTGATCGCTCTCGTTTCTTTTTCTTCGTTTGCACAGTCTGAACGACCGCTGAAAAAGATTCTCGCCACTCACTCGTGTGAGATGAAAATCATGAAAACACCGGTGATCTTCGCCAAGGAAAAAACCAGAACGCTTTCCAAGGGTCTCATCTTCACTGCTTCTGAATGGAGCTCAAGCCTTCGCCGCCTGAAAGTGAAGCGGGCGATGACCATTCATTCGATCACAAACAAGCATCTCCTGATGGACGATGCATCCATCGCTTCAGTGTGCGTTTTGAACGAATCTACCCGCAAATGCGACACCAATATGGAGTCTCTGACTATTTCGCAAATAGAAGAAAAGTCAGGGAAAAGCGTGAAAATTACCTGTCGTAAGGATGTTGTCACGGATATTTGATTCCCCGGCCATGTCATTCTTATCCAGTAGGGTCCTTTACCCTTGCCAGAAGGACCCCGGACCCTTAAAAACAGGGACATGAAACCGTCATTATTTGATCTCACCCACGAAGACTTGAAAGTCGTTCTCAAAGAGAATGGCTTCTCTCCGTTTGGTGCCACCCAGATTTTTGACTGGGTTTATAGAAAATGGGTTTTTGATCCTGCCGAATGGTCAAACGTTGCCAAAGCATCCCGCGAATTTCTCGCTGAAAATTACGACATGTCACTTCTCAAGATTGTCTGGAACGGACTTTCGAAAGACGGCACCAGAAAATTTCTCGTGAAGATGGTGGATGGCCAGACGGTTGAGACAGTGGCGATTCCCGCTCGTGAGCGCCTCACACTTTGCGTTTCTTCTCAGGTGGGCTGCGCTGTTGGTTGTACCTTCTGTCATACTGCTACTCAGGGACTCAAGCGCCATCTGAAACCAGGTGAGGTTGTGGGTCAGTACATCGCAGTTCAGGACTGGCTCAATAAGAATGTCACTACCGGAGAGAAACTCACCAACATCGTTTACATGGGCCAGGGCGAGCCACTTCATAACTACGAAAACATGAAGAAGGCGACGCAGATTTTCATGCAGGAAAATGGACTTGGACTCGGTCAGAGACGGATTACACTTTCCACTTCAGGACTCGTTCCAGCGATTGAAAAACTCGCGACCGATTTCCCGACAGTGAACATTGCCATCTCTCTTCACTCAGCAAGAAACGATGTCCGCACGGAACTCATGCCGATCAATAAAGTTTACGATATTGAAAGACTCTTTAAGGCGATCAAGCAGATTCCTCTCAAGGCGCACAGACGGATTACTTACGAGTATCTACTCGCCGCTGACATCAACGATACTCAGGAAGATGTGGACGCACTCGCGAAGCTTCTGAATCCTAGAGAATCGAAAATCAATCTCATTCCGTTCAACGAATATCCCGGCTCAAAGTACAAGCGTCCGGCCGAAGCGAAGATCATGTGGTTTCTGGATCAGATGATTAAGAAGGGATTTACGTGCACCATTCGCACGACGAAAGGAACTGATATCCTCGCAGCGTGCGGACAGTTAAAGAGTGAGTTTGAAAAAGTGAATCTCTGGAATAAGGACGCGGGTCCTGTTGTTATTCCGAGTATTGCCAATAGCGTACTTCAGAATCAGTCTCTTCCGAGTCAGACTCCTTAGCTTCATCTTTTGGTGCTACTTTCTGTTTGAATTTTCCACCGGCCACTTCACGTTTTACATCCACCTGAGGTTTTTCAACCTTATAGGATTCAACGTCCTTCATGTCTTCCTGAACAACAGGAGTTTTGGCGTAAGATAAGCTTACCCAACACAGTGCAACTAAAAGGATGAGATTTTTCATCATAAGCATTCCCTCATACGGGTCCTCCATGGACCTTCACATTCTCATCGGTCACCCAAATTAAAAATGAAGGGTCTATCATTCCGGGCTCTTGACGCGTAACAAAAAGTGTTTAGTTCTTACAAAGTAAGAGGATTTTGGATGACGGGTAGGAATTATTAGGAGAGTTTAACTCAAGTATTAGCGAGATTAATAAGTAGGTCATTTGTGAAATATCTT
>JAYVHR010000514.1:0-3040 GCA_043771075.1 Bacteriovoracaceae bacterium | reverse complement strand
CACTTCCATGCGCTGAAGGAATCCTTTTTTACGGGCCTCTAAAACAAATCCAAACCCATCAAGGACAGGCATTCTGACATCCACCAGGGCAAGGCCCGGTAGCGCGCCCTCGGGAAGAAGGCTTAGTTTGTCGAGGGCATCCCGCCCGTTGCAGGCCTCGAGGCAACGGAAACCAGCTTCCGTGAGACAAAGTGAAACATAGAAGCGTATCACCTGATCGTCGTCGATTATAATTACATCGTAGAGTCTTGAATCCATGTCGAGAAGAGTAGGCCAGATCAAAAATTTTCAACATTGCGTTTATTACATGCCTACTTTGTGATATAAACAAGTATGGAAACACCACTTAACTGGCTTTCATCAGAGTATCAAATCTTCATCCTAGTCGCCCAAACCGGTAGTATCAGTGCCGCTGCCCGTAAACTCGGAAAAGATCCCGGCAATCTGTCCAGAAGTTTGGCAAAGCTGGAAAAAATACAGGGTAAGACTCTCTTTGTCCGTCATCAGGGAGGTCTTCGAATTACTGAGGCCGGTTCCGATCTTCTGCGGGCCCTCGAAAGCGGGACAGAAGCTTTTTCACATGCACTTTCCAGGAGACCTGTCCGGACGATCAAAATCGGTTTTTCCCCTCCTGTCGGATTCGGATTCTTCGGTGAGTTTTTCTTTCCTCATCTTTCCGGATTGGGTCTGACTCCAGATTTTACTTTTGCTCCCTCACTTGATCTTTTCGAGCTCCTGAAAAAGAGGGAGCTTGATCTCATTCTTTCACCACGATCCCCTCAATTTCCGGGGATCATTTCGAGTCCCCTTTTCAAAACGAGACTCGCTCTTTGTTCTAAGACCGGTAAAGCCGGGCGCATCCTTGTTCGGAGTGACCAGCTCTTCGATCTTGCCAGTCGACTGAAGAATTTACATTTTGATGAAACACTTATTATCAACGACTACTTTGTCGCAGCAAAGATGCTGGCATTCTCAGATGAGCACATGGGAATACTTCCGGAGTGTATTCTTTCGAACTTTCCCGAACTCAAAATTCTGAACCACAAGTTTGACGAAGAAAAAATTTCGGTGATCACCTGGAAGGGTTCTCCGGGTGTTGAGCTTCTGAGGAAAGTGAAGATATTTCTTCGGGAGTGAGGTAGTAGTACTTCTTGGCCGCCCTTGCTTTTGGGGTTAGTCTTTCGTAGAGCCATAAACGATACTCACTAAGACCTCGCCCATGTCCCAGGTGAACTGCCTTCAAGTCCGTTAGCCGCTCATACCGTCGCCGATATTTTTTCGAAAGACCATATTTCACACCCAGCCCTGCGACTCCCAAAATCGGAAGGCGGTGGTAATCCTGAAAGTGTGACAACTCATGGGTGATGATGGCAAGGAGGGCCCCCGTCGACGGAGGGCATGCAAGCAATTCTTCGTTAACATCGAGACAGAATTTTTTCCGTCCCCGCAGGAGCTTACTGATGTGGATCGACGCCTGAAAATAGTAAGAGTCTGAATTGTATTCCTGAAACGGCAAATCGTGATTTTCGAGTTCCGGGAAGTGAGTATCACGGACCTCTTCCACCAAGGCGCGCAGCTCGGAAAGAGTCATCTCCGGATGGCACAGGGAACTCGCTTGCGCTCCGGAAAAGAGGGAGAGGGTGAGAATCAGCAGAATTTTCATCCAGCTTTTTACCACCGAATAAACTTTGGTTATCAATGTCTGAAGAAACTACATAGTTTCGCCATCGATGTTTAAATCAAAGAAGACCGCGCCAGCGAAAAAATCTCCACGCCCCAATGGAACATCTGAAAAGGCGCTCAGCCCATCTTATCAAGCACTGAACAAATCCCCGACAAAACTTACCTTTCTGTTCCATTCACCCTTAAACATGTTACCTCTTAGGGATAAGTAAGGAGTGGACCATGATCGAACTGAAAGATTCTCATTTTGCTCCCATGATAGATACTGCACGCTCTGCGGGCGAACTCATACTCAGGTCAATCGGTGAAGACGTAACCAGGGAAGGTCTGATTAAGACACCTGAGCGTTTTTCAAAAGCAATACGTGAACTTTGCTCCGGATATCAGCTGACCGGCAAAGACGCTGTCGGTGAAGGAATTTTCAGCGCCGAAGGACAAGGTCTTATCAGTGTCAAAGAAATCGAATTTTTCAGTCTCTGTGAGCACCACATGCTTCCTTTCTGGGGGCACGCGACTGTCGCCTACTATCCTGGGGAAAAGATCCTGGGACTCTCCAAAATTCCCCGACTCGTTGATGTGTTTGCAAAAAGACTTCAGGTGCAGGAAAGACTTACACGTGAGGTGGCGACAGAACTCTCTCAACTCGTTAAGGCCCGGGCCGTTGTCGTCCGGATCCAGGCGTCGCATATGTGCATGATGATGAGAGGGGTAAAAAAGATTTCTTCTGAGACCGTCACTGAATTTTCTTTGGGGCTCGAAACTCTCAGTCAGGATGAAAAATCCCGGCTGTGGAATTCACTGGAGTAATTATGATTCAATATCCGATTCAATTCTTCGGACAAAGTGATGCCGGCTTTGCTGCCAACTGCTCAGTTCCTAAAGAATTCGAAGGTGACGGAACCTTTCACAGCCCGGAAGATTTCATGGGTCGTCATTCCGCTTATGATTTCTGAGCTGGCACTGTCACTTTTTACTCTGCATATTCCTTCGATCATCTTCGAAACTTGTGACAACTAACTGGATCCGGACAATTCTATGGTCGATGAAACTCATTTTCCTGTGCCTATCAACCTTCTGATCACGCGGCCATCTGACGGTCTCTCTCTTCCTTCTTCTTCCTTGCCTCTAGTTCTGCCCTTTTTTTACTCGCCGCCTGAATGGTCTCTGTAATGAGTCCCAGGACTAGGTAAGTCGCTCCTACCAGAATCAGGCCACCCGACGTATACAGCACAATAAACAGATCGATTTTCATGAGAAACTATTTCGGACCGGTTGCAGGGATTCTGAAGCGATTTTCACCCAGGAAGGATACTTTCGATTGTTTATAAAGAATATTTATTTCAAAATGGGCCCTCCT
>JAYVHR010000513.1:0-2183 GCA_043771075.1 Bacteriovoracaceae bacterium | reverse complement strand
TCCTGGGACAAATGGGTCTTCAGGACATCCATGCTCTGAAGATACTCTTCCACCAGTGGAAATTTCTCCCACTGACCGAGGTAGGCAATGAATTCTTTCGGACGGATCATGAGGAGTTTTTCGCAAAACTCTTCCATTGACCTGAAGGTCATTCCAAAAAAATCACCGGTGGTAAAATCAAGAAGAACGAGCGTAAATATTCCATTATTCACAAAGCCCGAAGCGATGAATTTATTATCTGCAGTTGTTCCCTTGTCGAGATCAAAGGGCATACCGGGACTCACGATCTGGCTCACTCCACGCTTAACAATTCCCTTAGCTTCTTTCGGATCTTCGAGTTGCTCGCAAATCACGACTTTTTTTCCAAGATTCGAAATGCGATCAACATAAACAGCAGCAGCGTGATGAGGAATGCCGGCCATGGGAATCGGGACATCTCCCAGTTTTCCACGGTTAGTAAGTGAGATATTTAAAAGTTTCGAAGCTTCACGCGCGTCTTCAAAAAACATCTCGTAAAAATCCCCCATGCGGAACATGAGAAGGATGTCGGGATAGAGTTTTTTCACGGCATAATACTGCTCCATCATGGGAGTCAGCTTCACACCTTGAGCGACTAACTCGGCCAGTGTGCCGGATTCGGGAAGTGATTGATTTTGCATAAGGAAAAAGTATCAAAGTCTGAGCAAAAACGTCACCTCTTTTCCCCTTACTTGGGAGGCGGAAGCTTTTGATAACTACCGGGAATTGTGACGGAGGAGTAGAATGGAGTGATGATTATCCGGAACCCTCGTTCAACAATAATTATTTTGAGTTATGTTGTCGGCAATATTCTCGTAGTGACCACAGCGATGAACACTCACGGGCCGATGGAAGTTATTTCTGGAAAAACAAAATCTCTCGCTCCGGAATACACTTTAATTGAAAACCTCGAATACTTTCACGTGAAAGACGGACTTCCGCAAATGTCACTTTCAGCGACATTGATGAAATCGCAGGGACAGGATATTGCGGAATTTGATTCGCCCGTCGGAATTTATAATCAGCATGAACGCAACACCACACTGAAGTACCAGGCGAACACTGGACTTTACCGGAAAGCGAAAGACAGTCTGTTGCTCGAGGGAAATGTGAAAGCTTCTTCGGAAGAAGCGAATTACGAAGCTGAACGCGTGAAATATTCCTTCAAAAAAGATCTCGTTCAGGCGAGCGGAAATGTGAAGTTTTCGGGTCTCGATTTAAAATCAGGAGATCAACTCAAGATAAATTCAGATCGCATGAAAGCACGTCCTATATTGAAGCAAAGTGAGTTTGTGGGCTCTGTGCAGGGTTCTCTTCAACGCAAGAGACAGTACGAGGGGTCGATGAATTTCACTTCCCGAGAGCTCAAATTCGACGGAATTCAGTCCCTTGCCCACCTGGAAGGCGATGTTTATATGAAACGGGATAATTATCGTATAACTGCTGGAAAAGCTGATATCTACCTCGAGAACTTTAACAAATCCCTCAAGTATTTTGTCCTGAATGACGATGTGAAAATGACGGAAACTCTCAATAATCCTCAAACGGGGATGATGGAACGGAAGGCTTTTGCAGAACGGCTCGAAGGGTTCGGACGCGAAGAGAAAATGATTCTCTCCGGTGCCCCGCGGGTAGAGCAAGGGACCGATGTGATAAAAGGTTATCGCATTACTGTTCGTGAGAATACCGATCTCATCGAGGTGGATGATGCAATGTCGGATGTACAAGTGAAGAAGAAAAAACTAAAGGATTAGTCCGATGAATACCGCAGCTTCGCCCGCGAGCTTTCACGCGAGAGATTTGAAGAAAACTTATAATGGCCGGCAGGTTGTGAAGAACGTGAGTATCGATGTGGAGCGCGGAGAAATTGTGGGCCTTCTGGGTCCCAACGGTGCCGGAAAAACCACTTCGTTTTATATGATGGTGGGACTTGTGAAAGCTGATGAAGGACAGATCAATCTTCTGAACGAGAACGTAACGAGGGACCCTCTGCACGTTCGCGCGAAAAAAGGGATTGGTTATTTGCCTCAGGAAGCCTCTGTTTTTAGAGAACTTACGGTAGAAGAGAACATTTTTTCGGTCCTGGAAATCCGGGATCTGTCCGATAAGGAAAAGCAGAACAATCTGGATAATCTCATCCGCGATTTTGGTCTGGATCACATCCG
>JAYVHR010000512.1:0-4424 GCA_043771075.1 Bacteriovoracaceae bacterium | reverse complement strand
CCTTGAAAGATCGTGGGAAACTTCGCCTTCACGCGGAGAAGGGCCTTCACCAGATACTGATCGCGGCTGATTCTCTTGTCATCCTTCCAAACCTTGATGTTATGGAGCTGAGGGTTGGCACCTTCATAGAAAGAATAGAGCGTTGGTTTTTTTCCGCACACCATGACCCCACCCGGACTATAGGCGAAGGCGTTCAATCCCGTGAATAGGAAAACCAGGATGAGGGCGAGTTTCATAGATGGGAGTTTAACAATTCTCGGGGATGATCAGTGGGACCGGTGAAGAAAGGAAAGGGTGCCCAAACCTTTGACACTTTCTTTTTTTCCCGTTCCCTCGCCCACTTAACACTATCTGTTCCGCGAACTTGAGTCTCCGGCGGACTCGGATACTATCCGCCCACCAAGGAGATCCAAACATGAAGCATCTATTTATTTTCCTAGTACTAACCATGAACCTCGCTCAGGCGGCCCAAGATGAGCACAAATTTCTCTTCGCAGGCCAGGAGTCCGAATCCTTCATTCTTAAGGGCGGAATCTGGAGCAAGGGCGATGGCCCGGAGACAGAGTACTGTCACGACGGGGGAACACGCTACGAAGACGACTGCCGGAACCGCACCCGCACCCATAAAGTCTGTGAGACCGGAAGCACCGGTCAGACTGAACGCTGCTGGGAAGAAAGCTACGAAGAATATTCCTGCGAACCAAGAGCCATCTCTTGGGGATCGAGCACTCCTTGCGGAACGATTAACGGAGACGCTCAATGGATCGAGGTCACGGCACCAGTGACGGTGAGTTTCCCAAAAAATGCTCCAAAAGATGGAATTGATTTCACCGCGAGCTTCGAGAAGAAGGGTGATTTCAAACTGATCCCGGGTCTTCTTCCTGCGGGAATGATCGCGACCGTAGCAGTCTCTGTAAATAATGATCCACAGACGAAGCCAGATGCTCTCACGCAGAAAGTCCACTTCGACGTTCAATTCCGGACGCTGAAAGATTTCCTGGCACAGATGGCGAAGGCCATGACCTCTGCGCGGATGGACCGTGAAAATCGCCGGCTCTATCTCACTTTCGACGGCATGGTGAGTTCTACTGATTCCATCGTTCTCAAGGTGAACGGCAAGATCGGCTATCGCAATAGTCGCATCGACGTCATCGAACTTTCGGGCAAGCCCGGCGGAGAACTTTCTGTGAAAGATCAGAATGACAAAAAAGTTCTCTCGAGAATTTCGCGGGATGCGAGAGGAAAACTCGTCATTGAGATGGACCTTCATCCGGTCTGGGATTCAGTAGCGCAAGCTCTCAAGAAAAGTCCGAGTGTCGAAGCGACTGTGACGAAGAACCTCGACACGGGTGCAGAGTGGTTTGGAGTGACGACCGATCTTAAACAGATTTTTACAGTTCCATTAAAGTAAAACAGAGTGGTTCCAGCAGAGTTGATCTTCTGGAACCTTCTCTTTAAGAAAATCCAATTTCGCGTAAAAAAGAATTTATATCTTTCACAACCACAAGTAGATCGAGGTCTTTAAATAAGTTTTTCCTTGTGAAAGAATTCCATCTGACCTGTAACTCAGTCACATCTTCATTCACAAACTCGAACTCTGTTCCTCTATTTGCGAAAGTATCTTCTATTGCTTTTTTAAAACCGCTAATATTTATCTTTTTATCATTAATGATCCGCCAGCAGTCGTAGAAATCCTTCATTCGACCGTTGATGTCTCTTAGGTAAAGAATCGCTTCTAGCTTTTCTGAGAAAATATACTCCGGTGGATAAGCATTTAAACTAATGCTGTCGTTGAATAGAGGCTTCTTTTCGTGAATTAACTCAAGCTCTAAAACTTTCGGTCTAACAACGTCGCCTACACCAACATCAATTTGTATTGGGACTTGCATTTTACCCAAATGACCAAGAATTTGAACTCGATAGCCAGGATATTTTTTATGTTCAAGAGAAAGACTGTCAATCTGCGCTTTATCAAAGACAAATTCATCACCAGTATCAATCAAGGATATTTCATTGAACACATCGAGCACTTTTTCTTTGCTGATATCTAGTTTTAGAATAAGGAAATCAATATCTCTTGTTTCTCTTCCTAGATCCAGATATTGACCCAAACACATCCCACCTTTAAAAACGAGATTGTCTTTAAACTTCGATCTGCCAACCCGAACCAAAAATCGCTCCAGGAATAACGTATCCAGTAATTGGTTGAAAGGTAGCTGTGTCTCTTTGGATAGTTTCTTGAGGTGATCTTTCACCATTTGTTCAGTTGCCCTGCTCATACTGAAAGGACCACAAGATACTTCTGAATATTTACTCTTAGCTCCTTCGAATATGTACTCAGTTTTTTAAAGTTTGGACGGCCACACTTCCCGGAGGCGTAAAGCTTTAGAGCTTTTATGGCAGTTTCAATATCGAGAAATCGAAACGAATCGATAATTGTTCTTTCTACATCAAAAATACGGACTTTAAGCCCTGCCATTTTTAGCTCTTTAATCCCGATATCCATATTCCGCATGCGAACAATGCGTGCGAGTCGATGATCAGCTTTGGAATTATTGTGTTCGACTGCGAGCCAATATTTCCTCATATGCTCATCAGTCAGCCCATAAAAGTTCAGGGCCGAAACCAGGCAAATGACTGAACCTTTCACACTGTGAGCAACGATAGCCATTTCTTCCCATTGCGAATCAACATGTTCTTCACCTTGATTTGCAAGCCTGTATGTCCCTTGGGAAACCCTTTCCAGATATCCTGTAGAAACATAATAACTAAGCATACGACTTGAGAGGCCAAGTTCTTCGGCTTGCTTCTTAGTAAAAAAGGGCTTGGGTAGATCGTAAATATTCATTGTAACTTTATACCCCCAATTCTTATCGGCGGGGGTTATTTATTACATGATAGCATATTGTAACTTTCTACCCACAAAAAATCACTTCGGGGGTATAAATATACATAGCCCCTCACTTAAGACACTGAAATCTCAAAGGATGGTAACCGTGTAGGATTATCAAGATCGTAGATCACAAAGATGATCATCCTACCCGGTCTTGCTCTTAGTCTTTCTTGTAATAGCCGCCCAAGCAAGCGTTGTAATTTCCGCAAACCTGTTCCGTGCGGGGATTACCGTAATAGTCTGTCGTAGTTGTCGAAGTACATCTCCACTCAGTACCCCAGTTCGTACAAACGTATGTTCCCGGGCTCTCGTAGTCTTTACAGCCATACATTGTCGAATCAGTATCGCAGTAAGAATACCCCTGCGTAGAACCGTACCAGGCAGCGGCAGCTATGAGAACTGTGATACCGACGAGCATGCCGACTATAGGCCAATCAATTTCGCCGTTCCAGGATGCTCCCGTCGCATAGAGATCTTTTTTCGTTTCTTCGAATAGCCCCTTGATGGCCTCAGCACTCGGCTGTAAAGGCAGAAGTGCCAAGCGCACATTCAGGCGGGCAGCGGCCTTGGGGTCCTTCACGTGAGACTGGAAGACCTCCAGGACATCTTTCTTCGTGATGCCCTCGCCTGTCATGATCTCATTAAACTTCTTTCCGAACTCGCGGCTCTTGGCTTCGTATACAGATTTGTCCTTCTGATCCCACTCGACTGTGAGGAAGTACTGGTGCTCGTCGATGAGATTTTCGAGTTTGGACGTAGAAGCGAAAATGTTGAAACTCAGAGTGAGTGAAAGAAACAGAGTGAATAATTTCATGGAAACCTCCTTTGTGGTTTGGAGGCTTATAGACCGGGGCCGTGTGAGGTTCAATGGATGGCGTCAGATAGTGTTAAGCGAGTCAGTTAACGTGAAAAATCTGCAATTTCAAGTTATGCTATCCCCATGCAACAACTCCTCGAAGAACACGGTCGCGAATTCGTGCGCTCAAAAGTCGGTGTCGAACCCACGGGCGAAGCATTCAATTCCATCATGGAGCTCGAGAAGAAAACCAATCGTCCCTATAATCCCATGATCAACTCTGGTGCGATCGCAATCAGCTCTTTCATCAAAGGCCAGACGTTTCCTGAGCGTCTCGAAAACATGGTCAAAGTCTTTGCCAATTACCAGGGTCACGAAGCCTCAATCTTAAACGAAGTCTTTGAATCCGAAAAAAAGACCGCGCACCGAAATCGTTCGATCGCTCAACGACGGCCGATCTTTCGATGATGGCCGCGACTCTCGCTAATCAGGGTGTACATCCCCTCACAAAGAAGCGCGCGATCCTTCAGGAATACGTAGGCGATGTTCTCAGTCTTATGTTCAGCTGCGGGATGTATGATTCATCTGGCGAATGGGCCTATACAGTTGGTGTGCCAGCTAAAAGCGGTGTGAGTGGCGCAATCTTTGGCGTTGTACCCGGGGAGTTTGGGATTGCAGTGTATTCACCGCCGATTGATGAGAAAGGCCATTCGATTAGAGGGCTGAGAGTGTTTG
>JAYVHR010000511.1:0-4666 GCA_043771075.1 Bacteriovoracaceae bacterium | reverse complement strand
CTCACCCTCGCCCACCACCGCGCCGCGCAGCAGCACCCGGTAGGCGCTGGGTTTCAACTCCAGGTTGTCGCGGATGTGTACCGCCGGTGGCAATAAGCCCACCTCTTGCGCAAACTTCTTGCGCACCCCTTTGATGCGGACAGATGTCGGCCATGCTGATGGCCATGTTTCTCAAAGGAATGGACGTGCTGGAAACGGCGGCCCTGACCGATGCCATGCTGGAATCCGGCGAACAGCTGAAATTTCCCGGCAAAAATGTCATTGATAAGCACTCCACCGGGGGCATTGGCGACAAGGCTTCATTCATCCTCGCCCCTATTGCATCTGCGGCAGGCGTAAAAGTTCCGATGATTGCCGGACGTGGTTTGGGCCACACAGGTGGAACGATCGATAAGATCGAAGCGATCCGTGGTTTTAAAACGTCCCTGGATCTCAAAACTTTTGCTGAAAAACTTCAGAAAGATAACCTCGTACTGATGGGTCAGACTCCGGAAATCGCTCCCGCCGATCGTTTGATCTATGCCCTTCGTGACGTCACAGCGACGATCGATTCGATTCCTCTCATCACAGCATCGATTATGAGTAAGAAACTCGCTGAAGGTGCTAACGGAATTGTTTTCGATATCAAGACCGGAACCGGTGCTTTCATGCGGGAAACCAAACAAGCACGTGCATTGGGAAAAAGTCTCATCGCTACTTCCAAACGCTTTAAGAAAAAAGCGGTTGCCCTCATTACCGACATGAACCAGCCGCTGGGAAATGCCTGCGGACACTCCAATGAAATCATAGAAAGTATCGAGACTCTGAAAGGGAAAGGGCCGAAAGATCTCACCGAACTTTCTGTAGCTCTCGCTGCTCATATGATTCACATCGCAGGAGTTGAGAAAACTTTCTCCAAGGCCGAAGCGCGCGCCTGGAAAGTTCTTAACGATGGTTCAGCTCTCGAAGAATTCAGAAAGCTCATCCGCTCACAAGGTGGCGAAGATGCAGTTATCGATAACTATTCTCTTCTTCCTCAGGCCGGAGATCAGACTCTGGTGGTTTCACCAAAGAATGGTTTCGTGAAAATGTTTGAGAATGAGAAAGTCGGTCTTCTTCTCATAGAACTTGGCGGGGGACGAAAAATGAAGACGGATGTGATTGATCACGCTGTCGGATTTTACTTTCACAGGAAGATCGGCGACCAGGTTAAGAAGGGTGAGACCATCTTAACGATTCAGCATCATCCTCATCAGAAAAAACTCGCGCAGGAAATCGCCCAGCGGTTTTTGAGAGAAGTGATTACTTTCTCTTCGCTCAAAGTCAAAAAATCTAAACTCATTCTGGAAATACTTACTTAAGGATCAACCATGGTCATGCAGAAAATTCTCGAGGCCTCTCAGTACATCCAGTCGAAAATTCCGAACAAGCCTCAGATTGGTATTGTTCTTGGTTCGGGGCTTGGGATCTATGTTGATCAGATCCAGAATAAAACAATAATTCCTTATCAGGATATTCCTCACTTCAAGAGAACTTCAGTGGAAGGTCATGAAGGCAGACTTATCATCGGAGAGGTTCACGGAGTCACTGTCGCTGCTCTTCAGGGACGCTTTCACGCCTACGAAGGTCATCCGATGGATGAAATTGTTCTTCCCGTGAGAACTCTCGCGGCCCTTGGTTGCGAAATTCTTTTTCTCACGAATGCTTCAGGTGGAATCAATTCTGCATATCATCCGGGTGATCTCGTCGCGATCAGCGATCACATCAATATGTCAGGGAGAAATCCGCTGGTCGGTCCGAACATCGCTGAGCTTGGTCCCCGCTTTCCGGACATGACCACCGCTTACGATCCAGAGCTCATATCTCTCATGAAAGTAGTGGCCTCAAATCACCACGTCGATCTTAAAACCGGAGTTTACTGCTCGGTTTTGGGGCCTACTTATGAAACTCCCGCTGAAATCCGTATGATCCGCATTCTTGGAGGGGATCTCGTGGGAATGAGTACTGTTCCCGAAGTTATTGCCGCTAATCACCTGGGTATTCGAGTGGCGGGTGTCGCTTGTATTACCAATTACGCTGCGGGGATTAGGCCGGAAAAACTCTCCCACGCTGACGTAAAAAAGGTGGCAGAAAAGGCCATGGTTGGTTTTGCCACAATTTTAACTGAAACTATTGGTGAACTACGCAAATCAGGAAAGGTCTGATGTCACTCAGAGACTCTGCTAAAAAAGCATCCGGATATTCTCACTCGCCCTATTCAAAAGCGCGCGTTGGTGCTGCCGTTGAAACAACAGATGGCAAAGTTTATCCCGGCTGCAATGTTGAGAACGCTTCTTTCGGCGGCACAGTCTGTGCTGAACGTGTTGCGATCTGGAAAGCAGTCTCGGAAGGTCATAAGACTTTCACAAAGATTTACGTTTATACCAAAGATGGCTGGCCTCCATGCGGCATGTGCCTCCAGGTCATGACGGAATTTGCGACACCGGATCTCGAGATCACGATTGGTAACGAGACCGGTAAAGAAACGACCAAGAAACTGAAAGATTTTCTTCCGCTCGCCTTTACGCCAGCGGATATGAAATAAATCTCAATACTGAGGAAAGGAACGAATGTTCCTTTTGTGTGCATGGAAAAACAATTCAATACCCCTGACGAGCTCCTGCGTTCCCTTTCATTCTGTGTGATCGACTTAGAAACCACAGGTGGCAATCCCGAGACAGAAAGAATCATCGAGATCGGCATGGTCCGGGTGGAAAACCGCAAGGTCACTGAAGAAAGAAGCTTCCTCATTAACCCGGAAAAAGATATTCCCGACTTCGTCCAGAAGCTCACTGGGATCAAGAAAGCGGACGTGGAACACTCTCCGAAGATTGAAGAAGTGATTGATGAAATCACCCAGTTCATCGGAAGCTCCATTCTCGTGGCCCATAACACATCATTTGATATCCCCTTCCTGAATGGAGTGCTGAAGAAATTAAAGCTTCCGGCGCTGGAAAATAAAGTTATCTGTACTAACGTCATGACCAAATACATGATCCCGGACATCATGAGTTCAAACCTCAATTACATGTCCCAGATTTTCGGCATCCCCCATTCCCAGGCACACAGGGCGATTGAAGATGCCCGAGCTACCGGAAGACTTCTGCTCAAATATCTCGATATTTTCGAAGCCAAGAATATCCGGAAAGTGAACCAGCTCTATTACCCACGAAATAAGTTCGAACTCGATCGCGTGATCTTTGATCAACCCGATGGACTGGATAAAGTTTTTGAAACACTTTCATCGATTCAGATTCCCGCGGTCCTCACCATCAAAGGTGACAACGGTGTGATCCTCACGATTCTTCCGCTGAAAAATCCTGCGGAAGAAGTAGAAGCACTGAAAGAATACGTCACCGGCTTCCGCTGGAGTCAGATTCATGTGCGACTCTGCGGACCATTCATTGAAGGACTATTCTTCATGAATTCGAATTTTGTCAAAATCCCGGAAGTTTACCGGAAAAAGACCATCGAATATCTGAAATCGCGCCATGAACTTCCGCCAGCTCCGCATTTTACGGACGAACAGGATTTCATCGTGACCCCACATCTTATTGCCGGGCAGTACATTGTGTATTCGTTTCTCAACTTCTCGCCCTACTCACAGCTCATTTTCAAGTTTCCTGCGCACAAGAAAAAGCTTCACCAGTTCCTCTCGGGCCAGGTGGGTCGTTTTGAAAACCAGCAGAAAGGTAAGAAGAAGCTCTTTATCCAGAATGACATCAAGGATATTTTTCTGTCGCTCTTTAAGGACGCAATTTCCAAGGAGCCGGAAGTTTTTTTGAAGCTGGTGATTGCTGATATTAAGGATGAGAAGAAGGCGTACATTGACAGGATTGATGATCTTTCAGACCGTGAGGGTGAAAGATACAAGTTTCCCTCCCGTCACCTCTAACGACTCCATCCATTCTGAATCTTCAAAAATTCATTGCCATTTATCTGTACCACTAAATGGTACAGTCTTTTTGCTTTAAGGCATTTCTCATATCCCCTTCTGTATACTTTTGAAATATTTCATTCTAGCTTCGATAAAATATTTGGAAACTCAATACCCGGAGAATGACTTATGAAATTTTTGATTTTTCTGTTTGCTTTCACTTCAACAGCAATGGCGGCACCGTATTCGTGTAAGCCTACCATCGTATTTGCAGAGCAATCCAAGATGCGAGCATCACTCTTTACTTTTGACTACGTTACGGGGAGTTTCTTTTCGGAACTTAGAAAAGTGGAATTCACTACGCAAGGAAGTTCCTCGCCAGATGAAATTGGTCCCGAGCGAACAGGATTCTATAATTTAACTTCGTCTTCAGGCACCAAGGAGTTTATGGAGTTCAGATTGGGGAATCCTCTGGATGGCGATATTACCGTAGTCGTTTCTAAAGAAAACTTCGAGGATATCAAAACTTTATCGCTCACTCAGACTTTACGAGGAGTTACTCAAAGATCTCTGGTTATGGAATGTCAGTCTATCTAGTGAACTAATTAAGCAAACTGATCGCCTGACAATATTATGATGTACCACGATGGAGAGAGCTTATGATGAAAACGATTATGTCACTTTTAGTCTTTAGTATTGTTTCAACGGCCAGTGCGAAGTGCCTGGAGACTCCAAGCAACGCTTTTTCGAAATTTGAAAAGTGTGTAGCTA
>JAYVHR010000510.1:0-2509 GCA_043771075.1 Bacteriovoracaceae bacterium | reverse complement strand
GGATCCGGCAAAGGATCTTTTTGTTCCCACGAAAGACAGAAGACTCGGGATGGTTTTCCAGAGTTATGCCATCTGGCCGCATATGAATATTTTTGAAAACGTCGCCTTCCCTTTACGCATGAAGAAAGTGGCGGAAGAAGAAATCAGAAATAAAGTGGAAGAAGTTTTAAAGCTGGTGGAACTCGGCGGTCTTTCGGCGCGCATGCCGGATACATTATCCGGAGGACAGCAGCAGAGAGTGGCCCTCGCCCGCGGACTCGTTGCCCGTCCCCGCGTTCTTCTTCTGGATGAACCACTTTCCAACCTCGACGCCAAACTCCGGGAGAAGATGAGAAAGGATATCCGGGAGATCCAGCAACACTTTAAAATGACCTGTATTTACGTGACCCATGACCAGGTGGAAGCCTTCAGCATGAGTGACAGAATTATGATCATGGAAAAGGGAAACATCCTCCAGTTCGGAACCCCTCAGGATATCAGGGCCAACCCGGCCAATGAGTTTGTCCGAAACTTCATTTCTTAACCTGATCCTATAATTTGTACATATTAACAAATGTGCCGCGCTGAGGTCTAATCTTCCCATGCGTATCAATCGACGGGATTTTTTCAAAGGCTCGGCCTTTCTGGGGACTGCACTTCTTGCAACACGCGGATTTGCATCCTCTGAAATTACTCCCGCCGAATATCGGTTTCCGGTTCTTCAGGGAGCGACATCTTTCACGAAGACTCAGATCAATGTGATGGCCGCAGAAGATATCGTGATCACTGTGCCCGGGGGAAAAGTTTCAGTCGCCATCGTTGAAAAGAAATATTCTCCCTGGAAGGCATACCGTGTTCTGGTGGAAGACCTTTCTCCCGGTACAGAGTACGAACTCACAATCTCTGATGCTGAAGGGAAAATTCTTTCCACGCGTTTATTCTCGACTCTCACTCCAGGAAAAACAGATGCAAAGATTGCTCTCGTTTCCTGCACACGGGATAAGCAATTCGATCATCAGGCGGCTATGTGGAAGTCCCTCGTGGATACGCAACCTGACCTGCTGCTGCTCCTGGGTGATAACGTTTACGTTGATGATGAAGTGAGCGATGTTAAAGCTCCGGTAACTGAAGAACGTATCTGGCGCCGTTATGTGGAGACGCGCCTCACTCTGGATCTTTTTCACACGCCAAAACTCATTCCCACTCTTGCTACCTGGGATGATCATGATTACGGCCTCAATAATACTTACGGGGCAACAGCATACCGGGAAGCCGCTACACATGTCTTCAAGACACTTTTTGCTCAGGATGCAGTCATGCCGGAAGTGACCTGGGGTCCGGGTATTTCCGCGAGCTTCTCAGCTTACGGCCAGCGTTTCTATCTCATGGACAACCGTTCATTCCGTTCTCATCCATATGTAGGTAAAGATCATTGGGGAAAAGGCCAGGAAGAGTGGATGCTGAGAGATCTCGCGTCTTCCAAAAAACCTGGATGGATCTTATCCGGATCGCAGATCTTCGGCGGATACCGCACGGGCTGGGCGTTTGAAGAAAACCACCCGCGAGCGCTGAAGAAAATTCTTGGCCGCTTGAGTTCGATCGAGGCACCAGTACTGTTTGGATCCGGAGACGTTCACTATTCTGAGATCATGAAAATTGAAAGCGAACGTTTGGGGTATGAGACTATCGAAATCACTTCAAGCTCCATGCATTCCAATGCCAAGGAACCTCGTGCAGGTAACAAACGCAGGGTCGCTTCTACCGGAGAATTCAACTTTGTGATCGCCCAGGTAAATGCAGGTACCGATCATATTCAGATGAAACTTCGCTCATATGGAAGTGGCGCTAAACAATTCTTCGAAGTCGACAACGTCAAAATCGGACGCTGATTAACTTGGGCTCGGCGGAGCTTCTCCCAGAAAATCACCCGAATATTTTTCCATTCTCTGTTCCTGAATGATCGAGATGAAATTTCCATCCGGATCTCTGAACCATGAAATGAGTGGCCCGTCGTTTCTCATGATTCCGAGTTCATCAGATTCATCATAATGCTCAAACTTCACTCCTTCTTCTGAGAGTTCAGTGACGTATCTTTCAATGTCCGGCACTTCGAAATTCAGCACAGTGAATGTCGCAGGGACGTGGTCTTTTTTCTCGTACAACATGACCCGCATATCGCCGGCGAGAGTGAGTTCCAGAATGTTAGTGCCGGGACACATGGGAATAATTCTCGAGGTAAGTCCCAGCACATTTTCGTAGAAAGCTTTCGCCCGTTCGGCATCGGTGATGGAGTAACTAAAAAAGGGTTTTGAATCGAGGTTGTTCATACAGACTCCTTTGTTCATTCATGATGAACCCGAGGAGCTGGACTGAAAAGAAACCGACTAGCTTGATTAATTGACTAAAAAAAAGCTCCCCTTAGGGAGCTTTTTTTTGGTCTTATAACCAAGTCATTTTTAACAATTGTTCTTTGGTAAATTTGGGATGCATCGGATCTTCCTCATGCGAGTGAGAATCCATGCTCTTCATC
>JAYVHR010000509.1:0-2313 GCA_043771075.1 Bacteriovoracaceae bacterium | reverse complement strand
TAAACAAGATAATTGAATATGAAGAATGATTACCATCTCAGGGGCTCTATTTTCGGAATTCTCAGCATCTTTTTAGTCCTTGGTGGATGGACACTTCTCATTGGGAAATTTGCCGGGTTCGCAGAAGTGTTAATCAGTATCCCGCTCTGGATAGGACTTTTGACCTGTGTTTTCATGGGTTGGATTCTTGATAAATTAAAAAAGAATTTTCGTATCTTCTGGGGACCCGTTGTCTTTATCCCGGGTGCTTTCACTTATTGTTTAATTGCGTATCTCTTTGGTGCCTACGTACATCCACCGACTGGTTATTACGCATCTCCTTTAAAGTCTTTTTTTCTTGGGCCATTTATCTATCTGGTTTTTTTTGGGGGGATGATGTCTATCTTGGTCGCTTTTATTTTCCAGTTCTTTGCCAAACCTGGAAAGTAACGGCAAGACCGCCATTGCGGAATTTTCTGCGTGATTTCATTTTATAGCCACTTACTTCCTGGACGACATCTTCCATGTCGGAAGGAATAAGCCATCCCATCCTTTCCGGTTTATCCATCGTGAGAAATTTTAAGAGAGCATTCCGGAGAAAACTTCCTTTCTTTCCGACCGTTTTAATTCTCTCGCCGTAAGGCGGATTACAGATCAGGAAATCTCCCGGAGTAGGAGAGATCATCGCATCGGCCGGGATCAAATTCACACCATCAATGGAAATCTTATCCAGAAGTTCTTCATTAATATCAAACCCAGTGAGAGTGCTCACCGGAAGTTTTTCAGTGGGTTCAGGGTTTCGGACGAGTTTACCCTTGAAGAAAGGAGCTTCTTCAAAAGAAAATTTCCGCTCGTGGAGAGGAAGATGAAAGTTACCGGCCTCGAGAAGAAATGTGCCAGATCCGCACATGGGATCGGTCAGGGTTTTTTCTTCTGACACTCCTTCAAAAAGTTCATAGAGAAGTGCTGCTGCAAAATTCTCCCGTAGGGGAGCTTCACCTTTAATGACCTGAAGTCCTCTTTTATAAAGTGGCTCTCCGGAAAGATCGAGTGACATGGTCATCACATCGTCTTCAAAACGGATGTAGAACGTCTGGGAGGAGTAGTTTTTTTTCTTCCAATCCTGAGACAGAGGCTGTTTCACGAGTGCTTCAGTAAGTGCTTTTTGAATTGTTTCTTCAATCCGGCCCGTATGCATGAGACGGCTTTTTCGGCACGTAATTTCCCATTCCGGTTCCGGATGCGAGAGGAAATCTTTCCAGGGAAATTTGACGATTTTTTGATGGAGCTTGGGAAAGTCGCGGACCTTAGATTCTGAAATCCGGAGAAGAATTCTGACCGGGATTTTAAGCAGAAGGTGAGCGTTCACCATCCATGACAGATCAGCTTCGACTTCAATTCCGCCCTTAATCACGTTGTGCTTCACGTGAGGAAGTTTCGTGAGCATCTCGCGAACGGCGAGATCTTCAAGCCCGGGTGGAATGATAAGGAATAGGCGGAGATTTTCCATGGCGCACTTTTACCTCAAAGTGTATCCTTTTACTATGCAGGCATTTCTTAAAAAACACGGTGCAGGCCCCTCTTATCACGGTATCAAAGTAAGCTGGAAGAGAACAGGACAGGTAATCTCGATGGATTTTTCCGTCACGAAGAGATCGTCAACTACCTGGGTAACGGACGATTCTTTTGAAGCTGACTGGAACAAAAACTGGGGACTGTGGAATAAAGACGTAGTCGAGGCATTTCTACAGTTACGGAATGATCCCGATGATCTCAGGGCCCCTTATCTCGAAGTTCAGGTCTCTCCTTTGGGTCAGCCATTTGCGCTTCTTATTGTTGAGCCGAGAAAAGTTTTTCATCCGCCTTCCAGTGATCTTATTTTTACAAATTCTGTAAGTCTTGATCCGAAAATCTGGACTGCTCATATGGAAGTGACACTTCCTTCCGAGGTCCGTGGCGACCATCTCTATGGTGGTTTTTATTCGTGTCTTCTCGAGGGAAACCGGGAGTTCTACGCCTTAAATCCCAATCCTGAAGATAAGCCGGATTTTCATCGTCCGGAGTTGTTTTTACCGCTGGATCTGAAATGAGTCTCATTCTTATTCCCACTCCGCTTCAGGATGATCTGCCACTCGAAACAGTGGCGCTCAAACTTCTCCAGGAGAATTGTCTCTCCGATAAAATTCTTCTGCTGGTGGAAGAGCATAAAGTAGCGAGACAGCGCTGGCTCAAGTGGGGACTTCCCCGCGAGTGCATTGAGCGTTTTGTATTGTTCAATGAACACACCCAGAAAGAAACCATCCCGGAAGTTCTCAAGAAATTAAAATCCGGAAT
>JAYVHR010000508.1:0-2560 GCA_043771075.1 Bacteriovoracaceae bacterium | reverse complement strand
TGGCGACAGGGACCAAAGCGATACACACTTGATAGATAGAATGAAAAAAGAAAAAGAAGAACGATCCAACCTGCAATGCTTCCCAGTGTTTCAAACATCGGCCCGAAATTAAATGCTCCTGTAATCGCAGGCATCGCAACGACAACAACGATCGCGACAAGACTCAGGATAGTTCCAAGTAGGGTCATTCCCAAAGCCATCAAAGTACGTTTCACAAATCCGCGACACTCTTTCTCACCGTAGATAATATTCATCGCTTCAATGACAGAGGTACTTCCCTTCGAGGCACTCCAGAGAGAAAAAAGAAGAGTACCAATCGCACTCAGTCCGAGGGTGGTCGGCGCCTTGGAGGAAAGAGCAACCAATTGATCACGCAAAATCTTTTCTGCTTCAGCAGGAAGGAAGCGGGAAAGTTCAGCGATATGACGGGAAATTTCAGCGGGATCACTGAACCATGCATAAAGAAGGACCAGTGATGTCATCGCCGGCACACACGCCAGCAGCGCATAATAGGACATCGATGCGGCAAGCATAGAAACTTTGTCATTATTGATTTCTTTTTTTACCCGCATGAGAGTATCTTTCCAGCCTTTGGCCGGAATTTCCGAAGGTTTGTCGGCATTTCTGCCACGGTCAGCTGTGCTTTTTTCCTTACGCGGTTCATGATCTTTCGTGTGATGCCAGAAGGTTGTACCCATAAATTCTCCTCTCTTTATCCTGCGGGCTTAAAATGCAAAACGAGTTCCACAAAACCTGAGCATCTGACTTTCTTGATGAGGAATCGCTGATTCCCGGTAGAATATCATTGAGGTGAAACATGATATTTAGTGTTCTCATTGCCGTACTGGCCCTGATGAATTTTTATTTTTTGCTCGCGGTCTGGAAAAAGAATTTCGGACTGGTGGATATCGCCTGGGGACAAGGCTTCATTGTCATTTCTCTCGTGAGTTACTTCTACCATTTTAACTCGATAAAAAATGCTGTGGTCCTGGGTCTCGTTCTTTGCTGGGGTCTTCGCCTTTCACTTTATCTTCTCTCACGGAACTGGAAAGCTCCGGAAGATCACCGCTATCTCGAAATGCGGGGGAATTGGGGAGCTCATCCGAATCTTCATGCTTATTTTAAAGTGTTTCTGCTTCAGGGACTTCTCATGCTTCTCATTTCCCTGCCCATCACAGCGGGAATGGAAAGAGCTGACCAGAGTCTAAGTACCATCAATAAGATCGGCGTCGGGATTTTCTTCTTCGGGTGGCTCTTCGAATCTTACGCTGACAGATTCTTAAAAAAATACAAAGCTGATCCGGCGAATAAGGGAATCATCTGCATGAAGGGCCCCTGGTCACTTTGTCGTTTTCCAAATTACTTCGGCGAAATTACTCTCTGGTACGGTATTTATCTCGTGGCCGTTAATCCTGCTACCTGGTGGACGATTATCGGTCCACTCACGATCAACTTCTTCATCCTGAAAGTAAGTGGAGTTCCTCTTCTCGAAAAGAAGTACATCCAGCGAAAAGAATATCTCGATTATGCGTCTCGAGTGCCGCGGCTTATTCCCTTTACTCCACCCAACAAAGTGAAAGCATGAAATATTTCTTAGTTCTCATTTTTATTGCCAGTTGTTCTTCTCACAAAGGACATGTTCCATTTAAAACAGAGACCGGGCTTTTTTACACTGACGCCAAAGATTTCCGTCAGTCAGGTGAAGCCTACACTCCCACCAAAGGCGAAAATCTACCCGGAGTGATTATGGTTCACGGAGGCGGATGGGATTCAAGAGATTATTCCGACAACCGCCCGATTGGTGAATCCCTCGCTAGCCATGGCTATACTGTCCTCAATATTAATTACCGTTTTCCACCCAAGCATGTCCATCCCGCTCCGATTGAAGATCTCGCTATGGCCATCGCCTGGTTCAAAAAAAATGCAGCACGCTTTAAGCTCGATCCTGAAAGAATTGGTCTCTGGGGCTATTCGGCCGGTGCTCATATCACTTCCCTCTACGCGCTTCAAAAAATCGGCACACCGGATGCTGTAAAAGCAGTTGTGGCCGGAGGTGGACCGTACGATCTGACCTGGTACACTCATTCCCCTATCATCGGTCCTTATATCGGTGATCGCCGTGATAAAAAATTGAATGAGTATTTCGAAGCGAGCCCTGCGTATCACGTGAAGAAAGGCGCACCACCCTTTTTCCTCTACCACGCAAAAAACGATAAGCTAGTCGAATATCAACAGGCCACGTCATTTGAGGCAAAACTTAAACGCGAAGGTAATTTTGTCAAAAGACACAAGGTCCCTTTCTGGGGTCATGCCTTTGCCTTTATCCTCTACGACGAGGCAGTGAAGAAAGGCATTAAGTTTTTCGATATCCACCTCAAAGGGAACGGCGAATGAAAATCATCGGACTACCAATCTTACTCACATTCCTGAGTGCATGCTCTTCACCGAAATATAATAAGACTGTCGATTATGTCGACCGTGATAAATTTATGGGTGACTGGTATGTGATGGCGGGCAGGTTCACTGCCGTCGAAAAAGAAGTCTTCAATTCAATTGAAAC
>JAYVHR010000507.1:0-4472 GCA_043771075.1 Bacteriovoracaceae bacterium | reverse complement strand
GCTAATGCTGCATTTCCCCCTGTCTTATTAGGATAACTGATAAGACTTTTTTTGTTTATCTTCGCCCCAAAGCATGAAATCATCTTGAGCATAAACCCCTTCAAAGGTTCTTTATGTTCAAGCCTTACGTTGCTGCTTCCGAGCGGATTAAGGAATTCTCGCTGGGTCCTATCCTTATGGGTGTGGTCCTCGGTATTCTTTTCGGTGCATCTTCCCTTTATCTCGCTCTGAAAGTGGGGATGACTGTTTCAGCTTCCATTCCGGTGGCCGTGCTTTCCATTACCCTGTTTAAAGGGTTGTCGAAAATGTTCGGATTCCGGAAAGCAACGATCCTCGAAAATAATATGGTTCAGACGACCGGATCGGCCGGTGAGTCGATTGCTTTTGGTGTGGCCGTGACTATGCCGGCACTTCTTATTCTTGGTTACGATATGGATCTCACAAGAATCATGACGGTCTCCATTCTCGGAGGTCTGATTGGTGTTCTCATGATGATTCCTCTTCGCCAGGCACTCATCGTAAAAGAGCACGGGAAACTTATTTATCCTGAAGGGACGGCCTGCGCGGAAGTTCTGATCGTGGGTGAAAAGGGCGGCTCATCCGGCAAGATCGTTTTCGGCGGATTCTTCCTGGGTCTTCTTTACAAATTTTTCAACGTCGGCATGCGCCTCTGGAAAGATGTTCCGGAGAAAGCATTTTCCTTCTTTAAAGGTTCTGCGATTTCTGCGGAAGTTTCACCGGAACTTCTCGGTGTGGGATACATCATCGGAATCCGGACTGCCGCCATCATGATGGCCGGTGGTGTCCTTTCCAGTTTTGTTCTCATCCCGATGATTTCTTTATTCGGTGGCCAGCTCGTTGAACCACTCTTCCCGGCAAAGATTCTAATTAAAGATATGGAGATCCACGACATCTGGAGAAACTACGTTCTCTACATTGGTGCCGGTGCAGTTGCTGCCGGTGGTATCATTTCTCTCTTTCAGTCACTTCCGACAATTATCGGTGGAGCAAGATCCGGTCTTCGTTCTGTCATGGGTGGCAAAAGTGCTGCCGCTGGCGAGAAACTGAGAACGGATGACGATCTTCCAATGAGTTTTGTAATCATCGGAACTCTCGTGATGGTTGTTGCTCTCTGGTTTGCACCAGCTCTACACATCAATCTTCTCTCAGCTCTCATGATTATTGTTTTCGGATTTCTTTTCGTGACCGTGTCTTCACGCCTCACGGGTGAGATCGGTTCTTCTTCGAATCCGATTTCCGGAATGACGGTGGCGACACTTCTCCTTACGTGTCTCGTTTTCCTCGCTGTCGGATGGGTGGGACCTGAGTATCGTGTAGGTGCTCTGTCTATTGCAGCAGTTGTTTGTATCGCGGCTTCGAATGCCGGTACAACATCTCAGGATTTAAAAACCGGTTACCTCGTTGGTGCGACTCCGAAATACCAACAGATCGGACTTCTCATTGGTGCCGTGTCTTCTGCCATTGTGATCGGCTACTCACTGAAACTCTTAAACGATGCCTCAACTGTTTATTCTAAAAAAGTTCCGGCATTCACTGTGAATGTTTCTGAACTTAAGGAAAAGCAAAAAGTCGGCGGTCCGGAAGGACGCGCTGATACTCAGGATTATTTCGTCTATCAGGTGACTGAGCAGTCGACACCGGAAACTCTCGCGACTCTTTCTCCAGGGAAATACCTCGTGAATGATCAGGGTCAGGTGGTTTATCTCGTGGATCCGGGAATTAATGGATCTCTGAATAAGCGCGATGACGGAACATCTGTCACAAAATATGAAGCACCTAAAGCACGTCTCATGTCTCTCATCATTGACGGGATCCTCACTCAGAAACTTCCGTGGGGACTGGTACTTCTCGGTGTGTTCCTGGCCGTTGTACTTGAACTCTGCGGGATCTCGGCCCTTCCATTTGCTGTCGGAGTTTATCTTCCGATCGCTGCTTCTGCCCCGATATTTGTCGGGGGAGTTGTCCGCTGGCTCGTGGAAAGAAAGAAAACAAAAACAGAAGCCGAGACGGAATCAGAAACCGGCCCGGGCATTCTCTTCTCATCCGGTCTTATCGCCGGTGGTGCGATTGCCGGAATTCTTCTGGCGCTCACTCAGGTGCTCGAAGGAGTCGCAGGCAAAATGGACATGAGTGCAGCGATCGGAAGCTTAGGCACATCCGATATCTTCTCTCTCATTATCTTCCTGTCGATGGCGGGGGTGTTGTTTGTGATTGGTCGAAGAAAAACAGAATAATCTATTTATCTTCAGGGAGCCTCTTGGCTCCCTTTTTTTTACTGATAAATTCCGAATCCATTTTCGTAAGCGTGCTTAATTTCCCAATCGATGAATTTTCTTCTGTCGAGGCCTGAGCGCTCAAGAGCCTCGAGGTCTTTCGGTTGCCAAAAGTACACTGACATTTTCATCAGGTAACAATCATCTTCACCAGGATGACCTGAGTAATCAGAATATTTCTGGATAATCTTGCAATCCACTTTGTTATTCATGAAAAGATCAGTCCAGAGTTTGAACTTGAGCGGATATTGTGTGAACGCCGGATCCATCACACGTTCATTCACTTCATTATTCATGCTGACCAGAGCATATGGTGCCGTATGAAACCACCATTTGTAATTGTAACGACTGATGTAGGAATCAGAGAAGAAGAGAAATGCTTTCTGAAGGTAACGACGGTTCCAATAGAATTCCTCAAAGGCCCAGATGTGAGAGCGATCGTAGCACTGAGATTCGCCTGACCAGTTTCTGCGCATTCCGGAAAGAACATCTGTTGCCAGCTGATAAGAGGAGTAAACAGTGGGCGTATAAGGCGGGAAGGGATTGATGTCCTGAAGATTTTTCTGCTTATTTGTTTCAATAGTTCTGATCATCCGGCCGACAATCATGATGTCCGTCAAAACTGATTCTTCCGAAAGAGTTCCCCGGATGATGGATTGAGGAAGTGCCCCTGGAGAGATCGCACGATCTTCTTCTTCGTTCCAGAATCCCACGCGACCATCATTGAATTTCACAATCCATTTGTTACTCGCACCTTCGCGCTTAACCAGAGAGTGAACTTCAAAGATCTCCGCATGTGCCAGAGAGATAAAGAGAGGCAAAAGTAGAAGTATGAGTTTCATTGCTGACCTCTATATCTCCTGAGAATGTGAATGACAACGGGAGTTATCAGATTCATTGCCGGAGAAAGAGTGTCTTTTTCAATAGTTAGTGGCAAGAACACTAAGGCTAAGAATTAAACCGGAGAAAAGAAAAAATGAAAGCTTCATGGATCCACTCCTTTATTAATGACCGGCGCACATTCTTCCACCGGGCCCGGAAAGTGAGTAGTTAATATCTCTTGAGTTTCAGGAAGTAGGTGCGCCAAAGACTAATACAGAGAGGGATACATTTCTCCGGCCAGCCGCCGGACAATATAACCAACAGCATAGGGCACTGAAAACGATCGGGAGTCTGTGTCGGAAACGGCGTGAGTGAATCCCAGTTTATGCAGCCACTCATGAGTGAGATTCCCCGCAACCTGATACGAAGTATAGCGTGAGAAGAATTTCCGGTTCATCCAGATCCGCGGTGTCGAGGGGTAGGTGTAACCGATGGTCGAACTCTCTTCATAGTAGAGTTCAATCTGCACATCGAGACGGAAGTTTTTTTCGGGAAATAATTTTTCAGCACCGATGATGATCCGGTCATAAACCTGGAGATTGGTGAGACCACTATTATCCACAAATGTTTTTTGCCCATTATAAATGTGATTCACAACCGCATCTTTGAATTCCTGGCTCATGATGATTTTTTTCACAAGATCAGTGGCATTCTCCACTTTCGTACGTTCCGACACATCAAAGTTCACGAGACTCACCAGAGTGGAGAAAAGTAATGCTTCCGGAGGAATGTTTCCTTCTTCTGTTGTAGCAAGCGAGAAGTTACTCACTTCACACGCCATCGTCTGACAGCCTTTGCCGCCGTCAGGCTTACCGCATGCTACGAGAACAAAAAGAAAAACGAATAGAAATTTATTCACTGGTATTTCGCCGCCAGTTTTTCCATCAGGTAACCGACGGCATAGGGAACAGAATAATTGCGGGAGGCGGAGTAAGTAGTGGCGTGACCAAAGCCCAGCTTGTGAATCCATTCGTGCATGAGATTGTCTGAGACTTTGACCGGAGAATACTTGTCAAAATACTTGGTGTTCATCCAGATACGACCACTGTTTGGGTAGGTATAACCAATAGTAGTGGTAGAAGCCGTGTAGAGTTCGAGCTCAACATTGAGAGTTTTGTTCTTCGAAGTATTTCCCATCTTTTCTGCGCCCTCGAGAATCTTCCGGTAAATCTCTGCATTGGTGAACCCACCATTATCTATAAATGTCTTTTTCCCATTATAAGTGTGATTCAGAATTCCTGAACGAAAATCTTCTGAAGCAATCACCTTTTTCATGAGAGCGATGGCGGTCTGAAC
>JAYVHR010000506.1:0-4479 GCA_043771075.1 Bacteriovoracaceae bacterium | reverse complement strand
ATTGCTGTTCAAGGGACGAAATAATATGAAGAGCATAATTTTCATTCTCATGATTATGTTTTCCACGCAAGTTCTTGCTGAAGTGACTCTGGCTGATTGCCAGGAAGATTCTTCATTGCAGGGTGATAACAAAACTCCTCTGCAGCCGCTTCCCGAGTGCGCAGATATCATCAAGGCCGACCCATCAAAAGTTTCAGTAACAAGTGCTAATAACCGCTGGGAAGCTTTCGGGAAGGGCAAAATGCTTTACCTTGACGCTTTCGATGCCGACGGAAATTTAGTTGATCGCGTGCTTCTGGCAGGTTCTCAGACTGAACTCGTCTCAATCCAGAAAGTATTTATCGATACTGTTTATAAGAAACTCTTTATCGTTCAAATAAAGAACGGTCAGCATGAACTCATGGTTCAAAACCTGCTCTTCATTGGGAACGTCTCCCCTCTGAAAGTCATGCGTTCAGCAACTTTCAATGGAGTGACTTCAGTGAAAATGGAAAGTGGGACAGAGATCGAAGTTGTGAATGCTTCAGGATCATTCCTGGTTAAAGCAGACGGGGAATCAAGAGAAGAACTTTCAACTGAGAAAGCTCTTGTTATTTCGCCGAAGTAATTTCTTCAAAATTTATTCTTTTTCCGAATCTCTGCGCCTGCTCATCTGAATGAGTGACCATGAGAATAATACGTTTCGGATCCTGCGCCTTCCATTCCTTCAGAAGTTTTTCCGCAATCAGTGTCTTTTCCTGATCCATGTGCGAAGTGGGTTCATCCAGGAGTAAAATATCCGCTCTGAGAGAAAGTGCTCTCAGGAGTGAAAGGAGTTGTTTCTGACCACTGGAAAGATGCCCGAGAGTCATGCCACTCATGCCCCATTCTTTCAGATAGTTTGCTGAAGAAAACTCACTCTTCCATCCTTGATATACAGACAAACGGTGAGGTGCTTGAAGAAATTTTTCCGCCGTCATTTCCGGGGACATAGCAGTGGCCGGAGAAACGTATAGTATTTTTGACCGGAATTCTTCCGGAGAATAATCCACCAGTTCTTTTCCACTCAAACTGAACTCAGAAGATTCTCCTGAATAAAGTCCTGCCAGAGTCCTAAGAAGAAGAGTCTTGCCACTCCCATTTTTTCCGCGCAGAACATACTCCCCGCCTGCTTCCAGCGTGAGTGAGATTTTCCGGCCGTTTAAAAGCATGAGGTCTTTCACTAGAAGCACGGCTGCCCCCGGTGATTAAATAGTCGTTTACGGGCAAATACGAGCCCCAGAACTGATCCCCCGTAGGCCCCCGCAGAAATAAGGAGCACAATGATCATCTGAGTGTAGGCCGCTTCAACCGGAGAACTCCCTCCGAGAATCTGCCCTGTCATGGCACCCGGAATGGACACGATTCCCATGGTGAGCATGGAATTCATGATCGGAGTGAGAGCCATCCGGACAGATCTGCGAAAAATATCGTTGGTCGCCTCATTCCGGCTGGCACCGAGAGATAGCCACTCCAGAACTTCTTCTTTTTTCTCACGGATTCCATGCGTGAAGTGATCGGTTCCGAGAGAAATTCCGTTCATCGTATTACCGAGAAGCATTCCGATCAGAGGAAGAAAAATTTCTACCGACCACCAGGGAGTCGTTTCAAAAAGATAGGATCCGATGAGTGCTAACGGCCAGATGGATAGCACGGTCGCAAGAAGGTTATCGAGGAAGAGACCTTTATATTTTGACTTAATCCGCGAGCGCGCGTGAATAGCAGAGTTCACTGTCATCACCAGACTGATCAGTAAACAGATGGTCGCTGTGTTATGCTTAAAGATCCAGGTAAGCGCGTATCCCAGAACGGAGAGCTGGATAACGGCCCTGAAGGAACTGATCAGGAGATCTTTTTCCTGCCCGTGCCCTTTAAGGAATGAAAGAAGAGCACAGAGGCCCACCAGGGAATAGGCCATCAGGATGTGGGAGTAATTCATTCCCTAGATTCTCTCTCCGCTCAGAGTCTCGAGCATCGAAAACTCCTGCATGATCTCAGGAATAGAGCGTCCTTCGTCGTATAAAGAAAGCATCCGGTCAGAAGTCGTCAGGGAAAGGTTCAGTGTTTTTAGTGGTGATGCATCAAACCCATGCTTCGTAAGAACGGTGGAAGCATTATTCAGAATCTCATCCAGGCGCGCTCTCATTCCTTCGGCCGCAAGACCAAAGCGGGCGACAGCACCGAGATCATAAATGCGCTCCTGATTGGAAGAGCGACCTTTCAGGTTTTCATCCAGGAAGAGAGCGAGGACCAGGAGAAAATAATTCCGGAAGTCGGATGACTTCGAGCTCATCTCAAAAACTTTAAATTCAATGCGGAAGTTTTCATCCGCATGGAGTTCAATCGCCGGAGCAACCACACTTCGCTTGAAAGTACGGTAGGACTTCCCTCTCTGACCTTTTATTTCCCAGGGTGCACCTTCGTAAAAAGGCGACGAGAGAGAGATGGCCGCGAGTGCCGGAGCGTAGTAGTTCACCTTCCGATTCAGATCTTCCGTATCGGAAAATAATCTGTCGGAAATTTCTTTGGGAAAACTCACGTTCACATCGGGTCCATAAGTGGTCATGACTTCCATCGCCCACAACCAGAAGTCGTGACGGCGCTTATTCTGCGGTCCTGAGAACTTGGTTTCAATCGGATGATGAGAGATAGCGATCGGAGCAAAACCTTTTTCCGCCAGAGCGGTTTTCACCCGTTTGTACAGAAGCTCAAAGACTTCAAACGTCTGGTCAAGAGTGTGACAAACCGGAGTCCGGATTTCTATTCCCTTCGGATAAGCGTCTTTAACGAGAAAATTTTCATCCGGGACGCCATACCCTTCCACAATAAAGGGCATCAGCTTTTTGTGAGGTGGCTCGGCCGCCAGACCTTCGAGACTCGGGATTCCCTCGAGAGAAATACCCTCGAACATCTCATCGAGTTCGCGAAAAGTGACATCCTTGTACCAGAGGGGTTTCATGTCGGTGGCATTGGCGAGCATATACTCAGCCTCGAGGCCAAAACGGAATCCGTTCATACTTTTCTCCCTCTTCTCCATGGGAAGATAAATATTCCTGAAATAACGAGGAAAACGAGAATGAGACCGGAAGCAAAATGAATTCCGAGGGATCCGAAAGCTCCCATCCAGCTTCCTTCGTGAATCTTAAATAAAAGAGTCGAGCGTCTCGGTGAGTCTTTGAGGATTTCACCCGACTGAGGATGAAGCTGAACTTCATTTCCGTTTTTGAGGCGTAATGAAAATCCACCTTTTCCGGGACGAAGAGAAAGTCCTTCGACCTGACCGGGAAATTTTGCGAGGACTTCCTCCACCCTGATAAATGGTTTCCCTTCTTCGAGGGTAAGTGTCACCGGCGCCGGCTGAATCCACTCCACCTTGCTACGAAGCTGAAGCAGAACTCCCGTGATGGCAGTTGCGATCAACGGGAGAGCAGCAATGAGGCCAAAATAAGCATGCCACTTACGCCATTTCATCTACAGTACCTGGTTCAGAACCTTGAGAGTCAGAAGAGAAGGACTTGGAGACCCGCCACCCACGTCTGTTGCTTCAAGGCCCGGAAGTGCCTTCATAATTTCCTCAGAGAATTTCGCAAGATCTTTTTTCGATACTTTGTCCGTTTCCAGTTCAATCGCGTAGGTCACCTGAGTGCCACCGGTTTCCGTGCGGACGAGTGAACGCTGAAGATTCGCTTTCACTGTTTTCCCCATTACCTGAATCTCAAAGAGATTCACATCTTTTGAGTTATACGACGTCGGAACGTAGTAAATTTCTTCTTTCGGATTATTGGTGATGTCAGAAATCATGTCTTCGCCATCGAAGCCGATCTTGTGGAATTCGGCGTTCATGATGTCGAGGTCAGATTTGATCACCGGAAGTTCTGCAGCAGGAATGTCCCCTGTTACAGTTCCGTTATTGTAAGTGTAGATGCGGTTGAACATATCGAGGTATGCACCCTCGAGATTAGTAAAGACTGAAGGATCAACTCTCCGGTATTCCCAGCGGTTGAAATTCGTCTCAAGAACTTTTCCTTCAGAAGCGGTCGCTGTCTTATAGACCTGCTGACGGAAAATCAGCTGGGCACCTTCCGGTCTTTTCACAACGATCAGACGAATGGGTGTTGAAAGTCCGCGAAGGCCGAAGCCTCCCTCGAACATTGTGTCGAAATAGTAGAAAACTTCTTCCTGCTTTACTCCGCTATAAAGCGCAGAAAGCTTGTTAAATCCGGACTCTTTCAACTGGTAACGGAAATAAGTCTGGTAGTCGCCACCAATTTCAGCAGCAAGAAATCTCTTGTCAGTGAGAGCGGTCGCAAGGAACTCAGAAAGAGCATGCTCTTCTTCTTCCTCAAAACGCAGGTGCACAGTGAGTTTCTTTGAGAGAGTTTCCTGGCGGCGAAGATCTGTTGCGTGATCATGATCAGTAATTGTTTCCGTGTAGTTCTTCCAGTTATTCACGAGCGAGAA
>JAYVHR010000505.1:0-2485 GCA_043771075.1 Bacteriovoracaceae bacterium | reverse complement strand
TTATTAAAAGTTCCGTCCTTATTCAGGATATTGATGATGGGGAGACTATTTCTCTTACCGATTTCAAAGTCATTGAAATCGTGGCCCGGAGTTACCTTGAGGCAACCGGTTCCTTTTTCAATATCGACGTGCTCATCACCAATGATTGGAACTTCACGGTTGCTGATGGGAATGATCGCCGTTTTTCCGATGAGATCCTTGAAACGTTCATCATTCGGATTCACTGCAACGGCCGTATCTCCGAACATGGTCTCCGGACGGGTCGTGGCAACGATGAGAGTGACATTCGGATCTTCCTTCACTTTGTATTTCACGTGATAGAAGAAGCCTTTCACATCTTTATGTTCAACTTCAGCGTCTGAGATCGCCGACTGAAGGACCGGGTCCCAGTTAACGATATAATCTGACTGATAAATGAGACCTTCATTGAAGAGCATGACGAAGAATTTCTTCACCGCCATATTCGGAATTTCATCGAGAGTGAAAGTGGAATAATCCCAGTCACACGATACTCCCATTTTTTTCTGCTGATTGACGATCTCAGAGCCGTACTGCTCTTTCCATTCCCAGACGCGCTTCAGGAATTCTTCGCGACCAAGGTCGTGACGATTTTTCTTTTCCTGTTTCCAGATAAGTTTCTCCACTACTGCCTGAGTGGAAATACCAGCGTGATCGGTTCCCGGAATCCAGAGTGTCTCAAACCCTTTCATCCTCTTGTAACGAACGAGCGTATCCTGAGTTGTGGCATCGAGAGCGTGACCCATGTGGAGTTTTCCGGTCACGTTCGGCGGAGGCATGAGAACAGTGTATGTTTTTCCCTGTTTTCCCGGCTTAGGCTTGAAGGATTGTGCTTTCATCCATACGTCGTACCAGCGGTCCTGAGAAGCTTCGGGGTCAAAAGTTTTCGGGAGATTATTTTCGATTTCCATTATTCCATTCCTAGTTTCTTATAAAATTCATCGAGGGTGAGAGTCTCTTCAGTGCGACCGGCGACATCTTTTACCCGCACACTTTGGTTTTTCATTTCTTCTTCGCCAAAAAAACTGATGTAATTCACATTCTTCTTTTCCGAGTAACTGAAGACTTTCTTTGGTTTGGCTTCACCCAGCATCACTTCGACTTTGAGCCCGTACTTTGTACGGAGTTTTGAAGCGAACACCATTGCCATGTTTTCAGCTTCGGGATGAATGTAGGCCACAAGATAATCCACGCTCGCCTTGGAGAGATCCGGCATTAACTGATGGGCCTTGAGAAATTCCGTGAGAGGAACTTCACCAAGACCAATGCCGACACCTTCCAGCGATGGTTCGTTGAAAATCTGAAGGAGATTCGCGTAAGCGCCTCCGCCGGCGATCGCGCGGTTATTATCCGGGTGCTTATCAAAAATTTCGAACACGAGGCCGGTGTAGTAATCAAGACCCCGTACGATAGAAGGATCGAACTTCACGTATTCAGAAAGACCCATGTCATTCACACGCTTGAAGATTTCAAGAATCGGAGTTTCGCCCACGAAGTTCTTGATTTCCTCAGGAGTCGTCAGACTGGTATAGGACTCGAAGATCTTAGCCTTCGCTTCGTCTGAAATAATTATACGCACTTCGGCCGCAAACTTTTCCGCCGGCATCTTGTTCTTGCGGTCGACGAGCTTATAGAGTTTTTTATTGGAAACATCATCGAGCCCGATCATCGTATGAAAAACGTGATCCACGAGACGACGGTCATTGATGTGAACGGCAAACTGATCAGACTTCGCACCGAAACTTTTCAGGAGCCCGATTGAGAGCTGAATGATTTCCATTTCACCGAGAACACCAGCGCCGAAGATATCGGCGTTGTATTGCCAGAACTCACGGAGACGACCCTTCTGCGGTTTTTCATAGCGCATGAGATTCGGAATTGCGTACATGCGGATTGGTTTCGGCACTTCACGGTGAACCTGGGCCACCATCCGCGCGAGTGTCGGAGTCATTTCGGGGCGAATCGCGACCTTTCTGTCTCCGCGATCGATAAATGAATAAATCTGATCAGTGATCAGCTCTTCGCCGGATTTTGCGAGGTAGAGTTCAACTTCTTCCAGGAGCGGACCATCGTAAGGTTCGTATGCGTACTGTTCAGAAACTTCCGCCATCTTGTGGAAAAGAAAATTTCTGAGCCGCATATCGGCCGGAAAAAAGTCGCGAGTACCTTTGTAAGGTGCTTTATTGAGTGCCATGGGAATGCCGTCCGTTCTGGGGGTTGGAGACGGTCCATTATACCCATTTGCAATGCATCATTGCTGGCCGGATTTCTCGATTTCGCTAAAGATGTCGTCCGAGAGCGGGCTCATGTCGGTAGGGGACGCTTTCTCGACTGATTCTGCGGCATCCGTTTTCTCACGCGCACCCTCTTCCCTGAGTGAAGGAGGTAGGTTTTTCTCATTCTGAATATCCTTAATTTCGTCCGGATTCAGGTCGAGAAGTTTTTGCGGAATATTGAAGAGCGAGAT
>JAYVHR010000504.1:0-2463 GCA_043771075.1 Bacteriovoracaceae bacterium | reverse complement strand
AAATCTTTTTCAAAACCTTGATAGCTACTTTTCTGAACACACAATCCTGTCCAGTAATACTTCCAGTTTTCCAATTCATCTGATGGCAGAAGCTGTTTCAAGCGACAGAAAGAAGAAATTTGTCGGACTCCATTTCTTTAATCCAGCTACCATTATGAAGCTGGTGGAAGTGATCAAAGGCAAAGACTCGGATGAAAATCTCTGTCACAATTTGTATACGTGGTTTGATTCCAAAGGAAAGAAGCCCGCACTGTGCAAGGATTCCCCCGGTTTCATAGTGAACAGAGTGGCCCGTAATTTTTACGGTGAACCTTTGCGTATCGTCGGTGAAGAGAATGAAGAGAAAATGAAAGAAGTCGACCGCATTTTAAAAGAGGTTGGCGGATTTAAAATGGGACCTTTTGAACTGATGGATCTCATCGGCATCGATGTGAACTATTCGGTTACATGTTCCGTCTGGGAAGCTTACGGTAAAGAACCAAGATTTGCTCCTCACGCGCTTCAGAAGAAGATGGTGGATGAAAAGAGATTCGGTAGGAAGTCCAAACGAGGATACTACAAATATGACTAACGTATCTTTTGGGAATTACCTTCTGAATTTCGGCTTCGGTACAAAAGAAGAAAAAAAAGAAATCCTGAAAAAGAATTCTAATAAAATAATCGTGATGGATCTCACTTGCTTTGATCCGGCAGAGTTCTATCAGGAATTCCCGAATCTCATTGGCAGTTTTGCCGCTCTCTTAGCTGATGAGGCGAAGAAAACAGAGATCCATTTCCGCGAACGTTCCGAGGAGATTCTTACGAAGCTGAAGGAACTGGGGTTCCAGCCGGTAGAAACAACCATCATCTCCTGCGGTTTCATTTACCCCCGGACCATCGTTCAGATCATCAACGAGGCCTGCTTTGCTCTCGAAGAATCTGTGGCCTCAAAAGAGGACATAGACCGGGCGATGAAGTTCGGTGTGAATTATCCCAAGGGTCCGTTTGAATGGCTTCAAGGCAGAGAGAATGTGGTGAGAACTCTTCTTCTGGAACTCCTGGAGAAGACCGGGGATCAACGCTACAGAATGAGTAAATTTTTGGCATAAAAAAAGCCCCGATTCCGGGGCTTTTTCATTTTAAAATCAGATCTTATTGGCAGGTCGATTTATCCTTAATTTGCAGATAGAAGCGCTTCTTAGCGATTGGCTTCTCTCCGCCTTCATTGAAGACCTGGAGATAAGCGTAGTCCTTACAAGAACCATCCGGCTGGTTGACCGAATCGCAGTTCATTGAGGCCTTGACCGGGATAGTGAGTATTTCAGTAGCAGAATTTACTGTGTAAACCTGAGGATTTGATTCTTCGCCAATCCACTTGATCGCACCCTGGAGAGCACCTTTCTTATATTCAACTTTAACCGTTGCAGGGAAAGAGATGAATTCTGAATCACCCTCAGTGAGTGAAACTTTGAGGTCATAAGAAACAATACCTGAAGCGTCACATGGCTTAATTGGCTTCTCGCGTGAAGCTTCTGATGCTGATGTGAGAACAGTTTCACCGAACTTAACGTTCATTTCTGCTGAACGGAAAGAGCTTGAGAAAGAGAAGTTTCTGGCAGCAAGAGAGTTCACGATAACTTCTTTGAACTCGCCTGCTTTGCGGACTGAAGAACCAAGTTCATCAGCATAGAGCATATGTTCGAACCAGCCGGCAGCTGAAAGCGCAGGATGGTTACGTGTCAGTCTCATCGCTTCGAGAGTCAGATCAGTGAAAGCAACCAGACCAGCGCGGCCTTGTTCAGCAACAACGACTGCGAGCATGTCTTTCATCGCTCCACCGTATGCCTCACCTTCATCATGGAATTCATTCGTCAGGAAAAAGCCGGTAGTGTTCTCAATCCGGAAATCATTTTTCCCCGGGAAGTCTGCACCATCAGTCTGGTGCTCAACAACGAGTTTCGCTACGAAATCCGCCATCCCTTCTGAGAGTCCGCCGTATCCGCCAGCTGTACCGGCGAATCCAAGGTGAGCACCCATCAGACGATCCATCACTCCGTGACCAAGTTCGTGCCAGATAGTCGGATTGTCACGCGCGAGGTTTGGATTCTCAGCAGAGTATGTCGTGAAGTTAATTGTATCGTCAGTATAGTAAGCATTGTTTCTCATCCCGATATCCGGATCGAAGAGGAACGCATGGAACGGACGGGTTGAAAGTTCTTTATCAGTGAATCCCATTTCCGCAAGAGCTTCCATGAGAACAGTAACAGACCAGTAAACCTGGAGCTCATCAACACCAGAGTTGATGTAAGCAGCAGTGTTGTGTTCCGGGAGACGAACAGGAATGCGGTTAAGAACTTCTTCCTGAGAAGAGATTGGTTTACCGAGGAAACCAGAACGGACGTAACCATATACCGACTCATCAGCTCTTTGAGCGACACCCATTAAATGGTTTGGACCACCTTTAAGATCAAAATCAACACCAGA
>JAYVHR010000503.1:0-6066 GCA_043771075.1 Bacteriovoracaceae bacterium | reverse complement strand
TTCCATCATTTTGGTTAAGAAAATCCGCCATTGTCCGATAGGGTATTGAGGCACTATGACTAGCGATAAGAAATTTCAACGATTCGGGAAGTATTTGATCCTTGATCATCTCGTGGACGGCGGGATGGCGAAGATCTGTCGCGCCCGTTATCTGGGTGAGCAAGCGAACAAAGTCGTTGCTATCAAGATGGTTCAGCCTCAATTCTCAAACGATGAAGCTTTCGTACGCATGTTCCAGGATGAGTTGAACATTACCTTCGGTATGCTCCATCCGAACATCATGCAGGTTTACGATTACGGTAAGACCAATGGCCAGCTCTATACGGCCATGGAATATATCCACGGTGCCAACCTCAAGCAGTATCTTGATCGCCTGAAAGAGCGCAAGGTTGTGTTTCCGGTTGAGATCTCTTGCTACATTATTTCTCAGGTGTGTCTCGGTCTTCACTACGCGCACACATTTACAGATAAACTCACTGGTAAACCATACAACATCGTTCACCGTGATATTTCTCCCCACAACATCATGCTCACGTATGATGGTGCGGTTAAAGTAATCGACTTCGGTATTGCGAAAGCCAACACCAACTCTGAGGCAACTCAGGCCGGTACGATTAAAGGTAAGCTCTCTTACCTCGCTCCCGAGTACCTGGAAGGTCTCGAACTCGATTCACGTTATGATGAATTCGCAGTGGGTATTACTCTCTGGGAACTTCTCTGTTCAAGAAAACTTTTTCAGGCGAACAACGACCTCGCAGTTCTGAAGCAGATTCAGGCCTGTAAGATTGTCCCTCCCTCTCAGATCAACCCGTCAGTTCCGAAAGAACTCGATACGATCGTGATGAAGGCCCTTTCTAAAGACCGCGCTCATCGTTACGAAAACCTCGATCAGATGAACCGCGCTCTCGTGAAATTCCTCTATTCTACATATCCGGAATTCAACGCTTCCGATCTTAAGTCTTTCGCTGATGATCTCTTTAAGAAAGAGATCTCTGAAGACCGCACGAAATTCGTTGAGTACGGTAAGATCGATATTCAGGTTTATATCGATGATATGAAGAAAGAAGAGTCGCGCACTGGTAAGATCGCGACTAAAGATCTCAAGGGTGCTACCAAAGCAGGCGGGAAAGAAGACCGCGTTGAAGGTGAGCCTCGTACAAAAGTTCGTGAGATCGAACTGGATATGTCACGCTCTCAGGACATCCGCCTTGACCTTGAAAAAGAAGTTGAACCAGCAACGACAACGAAGAGATTAAATAAGTCAGCTCTCCATCAGCCGGCCAAGGTTGCAGGTTCCAAACCAGCTGCTACTTCCAGAAGTGGAGCTGGCAGTCCTTCGCCGATGATGTCGACCAAGAAGTCTGACCGTTCAAGCAGCCGTATTACGACCAGAGAAAAACTCAAGCAGCAGGAAGAATCGAAGAGCGGACAACCACTTCTTATTCTCCTTCTCGCAGCATCTCTTGCAGGTATTTCTTATCTCCAGGCCGACCTGGTGGAATCATTCACAGGTTTCAACCTGAAAACGATGATTCACGGAGAGCAGAAAAGAGGACCAACATCCGTCAATACAGATATGGATGATATTGATATTAAGCCGGCAAATGAGCAGACAGATGATCCGACTGTTAAGGACAGTGAACTGATCCTTGGTGGACTTGATATCACGATGGAACTTTATATTGATGGTAACAAGGCCAACTACGTAGGTAAGCCAATCAAAGTTCCGGTAGGTAAAGAAGTGGCTATCATGGTGAAAAAACCAGGATATCTCCCATATCTTACTACCCACACATTCACTAAAACCGGTGAATCAAAAGTCATCAACGTACCTGGACTCGAACGGGCAAGGCTGGGACTTCTCACGACTTCTCAAAACTACACCGCCGGTTCAGTCCTGGTGTTTGAGTCCAATGGTGAATTGATTGAAAAAAATCTTCCTCTTCGCGATATTCAGATTCCGGAAGGGACTTATCAGGCGAAGATCGTGAATCCAATCCTCGGCACCGAGAAGAAGGTAGAATTCACCATCGAAGAAAACAAAAAGCACTTTCTGGAATAACCATTTTGGTAAATTCCCACGTTGTCATCCCAGCTTTCTGCGACGTTTAGTAAATTCCTTCACAATCATGATGAATGCGATGACTCCCGCAATCCATTTAATGCCTGAGATAAAACCCAGAAATGCAGGAAGCTCAAAGCCGTTCCGGAGATGAAGGATAATCGGCACTGTTTCCATGAGATCCAGAATGCCGGGGACTAAACCTATGGGGCCCAGGATTAAAGTAAAAATGGCTGTGTAAGAGAGCAGATATCCGATATCCAGATACTCTTTGAGTAAATAGGCTGACCGCTGATTTTCGGTGAGGGATTTAAGCCAGGTGTAGGCTTCATCGCGCGAATAAAAAAGTGTTACATCGAGTGTATCGTTGGGACCAATCATCAGCATGGAGATCCCGCAGACAGCAGCGATGAGAACAAAGAAGATAATCGTCTTCTTATTTTTCATCTTTTTCATCAGTCGCATCGAAACGCTTGGACTGTTTGAAGCGGTTCACTTTCCGCATATTGAGAAGCTTCATGATTTCGGCGGCCGTTTCTTCGAGAGCCTTGTTGGTGACGTTGAAAACAGGCCAGCGTTTATTTTCTGAGAAGAGGCGATTCGCCCACTCAATTTCTTCTACCACTTTTGCAATGTCAGCGTAGTCGCCTTCGTCTTTTGAGAGTCCAAGGCGGGAGAGGCGATTCTTGCGGATATGAAAAAGAGCGTCCGGATCAATCGTGAGTCCGAAAATTTTTCTCTGATCGACCTGGAAAAGTTTTTCGGGAAGGATTGTACCCATGACGATTGGCACGTTCACAACTTTCACACCCTCGAGGGAAAGATACATTGAGAGTGGAGTCTTAGACGTACGGGAAATCCCCACCAGAATCACATCGGCTTCATCCAGCGAGCTCATGTTCCGTCCATCATCATGGTTCAGAGTGAATTCAATCGCCGCGACACGCTTGAAATACTGATCGTTCACAGCGTGCAAAAGCCCCGGTTGATAATTGGGTTCTGATTCGAAGAAATTTGAGAAAGCAGTGAGAAGCGGTCCCATCACATCGACGGAACGGACATGATCACGCTTTGAGAGGTCAGCGATATAAGCGCGGAGTTCAACAGAGACGATTGTATAAACTACGATGTCGTGGTGAATGGCCGCTTCCTGAAAGATGGCGTCGATCTGTTCTTTCGTGCGGATGTTCTTATAACGGGTGAAGAAGATTTCTTTTTCCTGAAACTGGGTCATCGCTGCGCGGGTAATAGCTGACGCTGTTTCTCCGGTACCATCAGAAATTACAATTACTTTTAGTTTGTCGTGCGGTTGCATAAGTCTGTGCTACTTGCGGGAAGTTTTCCCTTTAATATATTCTTATCTTTGATTTTATCTTAAAAGGATGTCGTATGCACTTAAGAAATTCCCTCCTCATTTTGGCCACTGTGATGTCACTCACAGCGCGGGCCGAATTTAAGGCACTGCCCGATAAGGCACCTGAACCAGCGGGAAATCCGTCATCTCCAGCGAAGCTTGAACTGGGAAAAATGTTATTCTTCGATCCGCGTCTATCCATGGACGGAACTGTATCGTGCAATAGTTGTCACAATGTCATGTTTCACGGCGGAGACGGGCGTCCGGTAGGTGTGGGGATACACGGTCAGCGCGGAGGACGTGGAAGTCCTACTGTGTGGAACTCAGCTTTTCAAACTGTTCAATTCTGGGACGGACGTGCCGCATCTCTCGAAGATCAGGCAAAAGGGCCCCTCATCAACGGCGTAGAAATGGGAATGGGATCACATGATTTCGTGATCGAGCGGTTGAACAAAATCCCAGGTTACATTGCTGCTTTCAAGACTGCTTTTCCAAAAGATAAGAGTCCTGTGAATATTGATAACATGGCGAGAGCCATTGCCGTTTATGAAAGAACTCTCATTACTCCGAATGCTCCTTTCGATAAATACATGCGCGGAAATAAAAAGGCGATGAGCCCGCAACAGATTCGCGGAATGAAGATGGTAGATGAGATCGGATGTACTGCGTGTCACACAGGGGTGAATTTCTCCGGAGATGAAACCAGAGTCGGCATGGGTAACTACAAGCCATTCCCGCAGGTTCCCGGATCAAAATATGACAAGATGTACGACATCACGAAAGATCTTGGTCGTTTTGAAGTAACAAAAAATCCTGAAGATAAAAATCAGTGGCGAGTGCCGACCTGGAGAAACGTGGCCATTACAGCACCTTATTTTCATAATGGCGCCGTGAAAACTCTGGATGAAGCAGTCAGAGTCATGGCGAAGACCCAGCTGGATGCAGACCTTACTGATACGCAGGTGCAGGACATTGTAGCCTTCCTGGATGCTTTGACCGGCGAATTTCCGAAGCAGACGATGCCGCGGATTCCGAATACTTCCAACTTTACCGTCACGCCAGAACCTTAGGCTCGGTTTAACGGGGGAACATCTGGTTCCCCCGTTTCTGAATTCTCACTGAAATTCAGTCCAGAAATTCGCCAACAGCTGCAATGATTTTTTTCTCATCATGGATGGGATGAAAACAGTGTTTCGTATCATCACGATTGAACCAGGTCCGTTGCGATTTTGCGAGTTGCCGGGTGGAAATTACAATCCTGTCACGACATTCGTTTTTCGTTTTATAAACTCCGAAGATAAAATCCAGTGCTTCTTTATACCCAATACTTTGCATTGGTTTCTCAAGCCCCGTAAAACCTTTCTCCAGAAGTGACTTCACTTCCTCAATGAGACCAGTTTCGAGCATCCGGTCGGTGCGCTTTTCAATAATCCGGAGATGCTCTTCTTTCGGCATATCCAGATAGACATGAAAAATTTCCCAGCCATGAACACTATTGCCGGGGAGAGTGGAGTTACTGAGATCTTTCTTGTTTCTCTGTTCGGAAAAACGGGAGTTGTTGGCCCACCAGTGCTCAACCGCGCGGCGGGTACGGTAGTGATCATTCTCATGGTAACGCTCAAAACTTGCGGGATCATTCTGGCGGAGAATATCCCGAAAGGGATTGATTCCTTCAGAATCATATAAAAGATCGGAACGTTTCTGGATTTCAACCGGTGTTGCAGGTGAATCGTACATCCCCTTCACCAGGGCCTGAAGGTAAAAGCCGCTGCCGCCGGTGAGATAAACTATTTTTTTTTCTTTGAGAAGTTTTTCCACCACCGGGTAAGCCGCTTTCTCATAGTCAGCAGCATTCATAGGACTGGATATTGAAGTGACATCCACCATGTGATGGGGAATTTTCTGTCTTTCTTCCTCAGTAGGCTTAGCCGTTCCGATGGTAATTTCTTTGTAGAGTAAAAGAGAATCGAAGTTTACCACTTCGCCGCCGAAATTCCGGGCGAGTTCAATCGCCATGTTGGTTTTGCCGGTAGCAGTGGGACCCGAGACGATGACGACTTTCATCTCAGCTTGCTCCTGAGAACTTCTTCAAGGCTGCAGATCACGTTCTGCTTCAGGAGTTCAGGTGTTCCGATGAAAATAATCATTTCTTCCCAGACGGATGTCGACCAGTCAGAAGGTCTCACGACCAGCTCCTGGAAATTTTCCAGGTGAAGGAGCTGGGAGACGATGTCGTGCAGGGGAAAACCATTCATCCATTCGGGAATCGCCCGCATCACCAGAGTGTCCGGACCAAGTTTTTCGAATTCAAAACCTTTCTCATTCAAACTCAGGACAGTTTTTTCCTGAATCCCTTTGATGGGATAAGGTTCACTGACCATGAGAGGAATTGGTAGCGACTCTTTTTCGAGTTTAATTTTTATGTATGTCGAAATTAATTTCCGGGTATTAATCGCCTGCCATTTTTCATCTTCCCTTTTCAGAAGAAATTCTCCGGCCCAGAATTGATCGGTCTTATCTGTCTGCAGTCCATGGGGAGAAAAGAGTCCGTCCATGTTGTAGTCATGACGTTCCTGCAGGAGCTGGTAGTTTTCCGGCACTTCACCGAGCGGAAGAACTGGTGACTGCATATTTTGCTGAGGCTGGACCA
>JAYVHR010000502.1:0-2371 GCA_043771075.1 Bacteriovoracaceae bacterium | reverse complement strand
TCTGGTTGAAGAGGGAATAAAAAACTACCCGAACACAAGTGCGTTCTACCTGCTGAAATGTGATCTTCTCCTGAGAAAAAGAGAAATCAAAGAGATTCCACAACTTCTTGCCATCGTTGAGGCCAAGAACATTGAATACAATGATGTCTACCGAGCGAAGTTTTTTGAAGTTAGCGGGCTTTACTGGGCGATCAAGGGTGATGTTAAGCGAGCAACGCAGTTTCTGATTATGTCCCTGCAGATTTCTGACTCCGCAGATCTTCGTGTGAAGCTCGCCGATCTGGAAAAGACCGGAGCTTCCCGGGCAACAGATGCCATAATTGTTCAGAGTCAGGCAGCGAAATTCCTGATTCAGGCAAAAGAATTTTACGGGCAAAAGAATTATGCACTCGCGATGAGCTTTGCCGCGAAGGGTGCGGAGACATATCCTGGTTTCATACCTGCGGAATTGTTTCTCGCCAAAATGCAGATGAAGCTGGGACTTGCTGCCGAGTCGCTTAAAACCCTTGAACGACTCATCCAGAAATACCCGGGAAGTAAGGACATTAACCTTGCCATGGTCGAAGCCTATGTCGACAGTTACAAATTCGCAGATGCCCGCAGGAGAATTGCCGTAATATCTGGAACAGAAATTAGAAACACCTGGGAGTTCGCTTCCATCAACGCCCGTCTTTATCAGAAAATGGGTGACTCGCTTAAGGCGATTGCGTGGCTCAAGTCATCTATTAATGCCAACCAGTTAAATGATAACGATATCTATCTTCTTGCTGAAATCTTCCTCAAACGGAAAAATTTCGATCAGGCACGTCAGATGCTTAACAACGCCATGGAGCTGGATCCGGTGAAGGCCGAGTACAGAATTTCATTTGCCCGGCTTCTCTATGAAACAGAGGATGATCAGGCAGCCATTGGATATCTGCTGGGTCTTCTGAATGACTTCGGCGAAGACCCGAAAGTTCTCGGTGAAATTGCGACCCTTTATTATAAATCAGGGAAGATTAAAGACTTCCAGGACTATAAGACGAAGCTGGAAAAACTTCCGACCAAGGACAAGGCCCTTTACGAATTTCTTATTAAGGCAGCTGTTCTTGACGAAAGATACGACGAGGTTCCCAAGCTCGTTGAAGAGCTCCTGAAAATTGAACCGGGCGATCTGGAAGCGATGATGACTGCTGGCAAAGTTCTTTTTGAGAATGACAAATTTTCTGAAGCCGCTGTCTGGTTCAAGCGCCTTCAGGATCATATGCCGACGTATCCGAAAGTTCTTTATTACATCGCCAAAATTAAAGCGATTATCGGGGAAATTGATGATCCGGTAGATGAACTCGGGAATCCCGTTTTCGATAAAACCACGGGTGAGAAAAAGCTTGGTGCACTTTCCCTCGTTAAGAATGACATTAAGGAAAACGGAGAATCAGACATTGCCCTCGTTTTCATGGGTGAGATTTTTATCAGAAAAGGTGACCTCGTCCAGGCGGAAAACTTCTTTAAAAAAGCACAGAAAATTAATCCCAAATCATTTGAGGCCCTGGTTGGTCTCGCCGATCTCAGTACGAGACGGAACAACTTTGACCTTGCCCTTGATCTCTATAAGAAAGCGATGAAACAACGTGGTGATGAACCTGAAATCCACAAAAAAATTGGTGACGTATACCGCCTTCTTGGGCAGGGTGCTCTGGCCATCGAATCCTATAAAATGTATCTTGAAATGGACCCTGAAGCCTCTGACAAAGCTCAGATCGATAAATACATCAATCTCATGCAATAGGTGACATATGCTCGACATCAAAAAGATCGAAAGCGATTTCGATAGTGTAAAGAAAAGCCTTGGAAACAGAAACTTCGACGTAAATATTCTCGAAGAACTTCTCCAGCTGAATAAGAACCGTAAGAATCTCACCACTTCATCAGAAACAAAGAAAGCCGACATCAATAAGATCTCACGCGAGATCGGCGAACTGAAAAAAAATAAACAGAACGCAGATGTCCCGATGAAACAGGTTGCTGATCTCAAGCTTGCGATGGATGCCGATGCCAAAGAACTGGATCAGGTTCTCGCCAAACAAAACCAGATTCTTCTTACGATCCCGAATCTCCCCGACGCTTCTGTTCCGGTCGGAAAAGATGAAGAACAAAATAAGGAAGTTTCCCGTTGGGGAACTCCTCGTCAGATGGATTTTACTCCGCTTGACCATGCCGTGATTGGTGAGAACCTGGATATCCTCGATTTTGAAACAGCGACGAAAATTACCGGCGCACGTTTTGTTATTTATAAAGGTGCGGCCGCAAGACTTGAGCGCGCTCTTATTAATTTTATGCTCGATCATCAGGGTTTGAGCGGTTTCACGGAAATGATGACTCCGTTCATTGC
>JAYVHR010000501.1:0-3490 GCA_043771075.1 Bacteriovoracaceae bacterium | reverse complement strand
ATCGCCTCATTACATTTGTCTTCACTGAGTAGTGTGAGTGCTTCATCGATGCCGATAACAGCAGCTTCCTCCGGATTATTTCCGCAGGAAACCAGCACGAGAAAACAGAAAATAAGAATGCAATTTAGACATTGTTTCACTCCTCAATTATAACTCTTGAGAGGGGCGACTAAGGAGATGGGACGTTTCTTCCCTAGTTCGCTTTGTTGAGATACCTGATGATTTTAGTAATGGCTTCCGTGAAAGGTATTTCTTCAATTACCAGCGATATCCTCGCGGTATTTGGCATCCCGAAATCATGGCCCGGAACTACGGCAATTCCTTCCTGCAGAAGGAGTTCGTCCGCGATCTTATAAGAGTGATCATCCCCTTCTTTGTTATCGAAGCGCTTGAACATCGGGGTCCGGGTAAAATCGATCAGGAAGTAGAAGGCAGAGGTTGATTGATACCAGCAATGACCCAGATTTCCTTCGCGGAATTTCTCCCGCAAGGTGGCCGCATTCGAGCGTACATGGTTTTTCACCGGCGTTAAAAAAGACTCAATCATCGACAGATCAAAATCCATCAGTGCCCGCTGGATAAGACTGTTCGGACCTGAAGTAGTCTGGCCCTGTATTCTCGACATCGCTTCAACCACCATTTTCGGAGCAATCGCATATCCCAGGCGAAGACCGGTACTCGCGAGAGTTTTAGAAATGGCACGAATGACAATTGTCTGATTCATGAGCGAGTGATCATATTGATAAAAATAAGAAGGCTTCGGATCAAAGTAAGTGATCTCGGAATATACTTCATCGCTGATCACGACGACCTCCGGATACTCTTTCAGGAAAGTCGCAAACTCCTTCATCCATGCTTCAGAATAGTGAACTCCGGAAGGGTTGTTCGGACTATTGATGATGATCGCTTTCGTGCGCGGACTCATGATTTTTTTAATATCATCAATGGCCGGAACAAAAGCATCAAAGACATTCGACTTCACGACGGCCGGAATTCCTCCCCAGAATTTGATCATCTCCGGATAAGAAACCCAGAAGGGAGCGAGGAGAATGACTTCATCTCCCGGATCAATCACAGCACCAAGGGCATTGTAGATGGAATGCTTTGATCCATTGGAAAGAATGCAGTCCCATGATGTATCAAAGATCTCCGAAGGCATGTGTCTTGTTTCATAGAAATGCTTCATGAGTTTTTTCCGGAGGGCCGGAAATCCAGCTGAAGGACAATACTGATATGACTTGAGAAAGTTCAGCTGGTGATGAATCTTTTCCACGAATTCAGGAAGAGGCTTGATCGGAAGCTGGCCGCCGGAAAGATTGTAAATCATCTTCCCTTCTTCGCTCAGCTCGATTGCGCGCTCATTGAGCTTCATTGTGATGGAATCGGGAATTCCGATGACTCGTGAACTTAAATGCATAATCTGAATCCTGTTATTTCTTTTTGAGTTTGTTCATCTCGTCCTGCACCAGTGGCGGGACAAACGAGGTGATGTCGCCATCGTGCTGGTAAACTTCTTTTACCAGTGAGCTCGAGATGTAATAAAGCTTCTCACTTGTCATGAGAAAAACGGTATCGCAATCCGGATTGATCTTCCGGTTCATGGAGGCCATCTGAAATTCAATTTCAAAGTCGCCGGTCGGACGAAGTCCACGCACGATAGAATTGATCTTGTGCTGGCGGGCGTATTCGACAATTAAACCCGTCCAGGATTCCACTTTGATTTTCGGCTCATGAGCGAAAAGTTTTTTAAGAACTTTTACTCTCTGCTCAGTCGACATCAATGGTTGTTTGGTGGGTGACACGGCAACGATCACAATCAGTTCATCAAAAATTTTGAGTGCCCGCTGAACAATATCCAGATGGCCGTTCGTAAAAGGGTCAAATGTCCCGGCATAGAGAGCGCGTGTTTTATCCATGTCCTGATTTTATAACATATTCCCGACAACTACAAAGTGATCACCCTGTTCCACTACCTTAATAATTGAATGGAATGCTTGGGTTATTTTGTCCCTGGGTGGGCCCTTCTTAAGGTCAGTTTCGACCCAGACCTCTCCCCGGAACCCTTTTTCTTTGAGAATCGAAAGGGCCGAGTCGTATAAGGCATGATCCTCGTAGGGAGGATCAAAGAAGAGAATGGCGTTTTCATCAAAATAGGAAATTTCGCGCTCGATAAACTTCTTGGCATCCATCATCGAGACCTGAATCGATTTTTCATCAAACCGGAAGGCACGCACCAGTTCATCGCGGTTCTTTTTTATGGTCATGATGGAGTACTTTTCCGAATCCACCAGCACGACTTTGTCCGCACTCCGGGAAAGAGCTTCAAAGCCCATCGCCCCCGATCCCGCGCAGAGATCGATAAACGTATGGCCACTCAGATCCTGGCGCCAATCAAATAGTTTTCTTTTGATGAGTACAGATGTGGGGCGGGTTAAATCAGATCGGGGAAGTGCGAGAGGAAAACCTCTTGCTACTCCCCCGAGTATTTTTACTGTCATTTTTTCTTAAGCTGCTTTTTTATCGCCAACAGGGACTTTGAAAGTCATACCGCCATCGAGAACGATTGTGAGGCCGTCTTCTGCAACTTGAAGAGAAACAAATTTCCCGCCGACCTCAAACTCAAGCTCGAGATTGAGATCGCCCTGAACTTTGAAACTCATGGCAGCAGGTGATCTGGTCACAAAGTTCGAGTCTTCTTTATACGGCTTGAGAGGGATGGCCTTCGCTTCAGGAAGATCTGAGAGTTCATGAAGAACGGGACTCGCCTTCACATTTGCATCTTCTTCTTTGAAATCTACCTCTAAGGCTTCAATTTCTTTCATGATGTCGGAAAGTTCCTGATCATTGAAGCTTTTGTCCATAAACACTCTCCCATTTCAACGCATATTATTTAGTGAAGTCTCAGTTAAACGCTTCGGAACAAAGAACTGAGAGCTTTAGAAATTAAGACAGCCTCTCCTCTTTTATCATGACAAAAACGCCTGAATCAGTCAGAATAACCACTCCCAATTATGTGTTATTTCAATACTTTTCCTTTACCGATGGGTAGGAGTTCTCTTCTTTGACGAAAAAAACTTTTGAAGCATTAAACTGGTTTCAAAAGGCCCATCCCGAGGCCGGGGATTCACGTGGTCAGGCGGCCCGGGACAACTGTCCGGTTCGGAGTCGCTTCCCTACTTTCGTGAACAATATCCCCAAGCCAAAAAACTTCGGAGTCGAAGTCAGCGACCGGTTTTCACCGCTCAATTGCTTCACTCCCGGATGGAAAGGTGACTCTCTCTCTTCCAAGAATGTCATTCGCTTTGAAAAACTTCTCTCAGATGTTCAAAGTGACATCACCAACGAACTTTTCAAGCACAAGGATTTCCCCCGCACCATCAAGCTCGCCTTCTATAACGAGTTTCTCTCCTACGCGGAAAGCCTCGGTCTCCACTTTAACAAGATGGATGACCTGACTAAATTCTGGAGCTTCATCCAGTCTGATAAGCTC
>JAYVHR010000500.1:0-6801 GCA_043771075.1 Bacteriovoracaceae bacterium | reverse complement strand
CCCCAGGATTCTGTGATCTGTGAAAGCACAGTGACGGCCACTGAGATTCAGATCAAGTTCTATGAGCTCGATTTGTCTCCGTCGAATCGCTACAAATTTCAGGCGAATGTCATGACTGTGGATGCGACGACAAAAGGTCCTTACGAACACTTCATGCTGAAGGAAATTCATGAGCAGTCGGCCCTGGTGGATAAGCTCGCTGCTTACTACATCAAGAACGATGGGCGGAAAATTCTCGAGTCGCTCAGGGGATTCAAACCAAAAGGCTGGCACCTCACTGCTTGCGGGACCGCCTGGCACGCGGGTCTCGTAATCAAAAACTTTTTTGAGGCGAACAACCGCCAGAATGCTTCAATCGATATTGCTTCTGAATTCCGTTATAAAAATCCCATCCTGAATCAGGGCGAAGTCGGACTCTTCATTTCTCAGTCCGGCGAGACTGCCGATACTCTCGCCTGCCAGGAACTCTGCAAGGAGAAGGGAATTCCTTCTTACTCGATTGTGAACGTTGAAGGCTCAACTCTTTTCCGTAACTCAGATAAGAACTTTCTCATCCATGCCGGTGTCGAAATCGGAGTAGCTTCAACCAAGGCATTTACACTCCAGGCACTCACCGGGTATCTCATGAGTCGCGCGATGGAAGGAACTCTGGATAATCCGGAACTTTTTTCTGAAGTTCAGCTTCTCTCTCACCGGATAGCAGAACTCTGTGCATCTGCGGATTTTCTGAAAGAAGTAGCAGAAAAAGTTTATACGAAGAAAGGTTTTATTTTCACCGGCCGCGGGAAATATTTCCCGATTGCTCTGGAAGGTGCCCTTAAACTGAAGGAAATTGCTTACGTTCATGCTGAAGGTTATGCCGCCGGAGAACTTAAACACGGACCAATTGCTCTCATAGATGAAAACATGGTGAACATTGCAATTGTTGGACCTGAGCTTCTTGAAAAAACAATTTCTAACGTTGAGGAAGTGAAAGCGCGCCGTGGGATCATGGTCGTAGTGGGTCCGAAGAATCATCCTGAGATTGAAGCGCTTTCTGATGCTTACATCGGGCTGAATTTTGAAGGTCTCCCGAATCTGGCGCCTCTGTATGTGAACGTCGCTCTTCAGTTCCTTGCTTACCATATTGCTAAGCTCAAAGGGACAGACATTGATAAACCAAGAAACCTCGCGAAGTCGGTAACGGTAGAATAATGAATTTAGATTTCCTGAATCCTTCACAGAAAGAAGCAGTACTTGTGACCGATGGTCCGGTCATGATTCTTGCCGGCGCCGGCTCGGGAAAGACCCGCACTCTCGTCGCAAGAATTCAGTATCTTCTTGAAGACAAGAACGTCAGCCCTTTTCAGATTCTCGCGGTGACTTTTTCGAATAAGGCTGCCCGTGAAATGCGCGAGAGACTTGCTCTCAATACGCAGATGAATATCGGTGCCCTGCAGGTCACAACTTTCCACTCATTTTGTGCCCGCGTTCTCCGAATGGAAGCTACCTACCTTGGTCTTTCAAAAAACTTCACTATTTATGATGATGGAGAGTCGAATTCAATCATTAAGTCCCTGATGGGCAAGCACGGGATCAATCAGAAAGAACTTTCTCCCTACACGATCTCCGCCTTTATCGATGGTCTGAAAAACCTGGGTTATTACACCGGACTTCCGAGAACCGAAGACGTTGAGAAGTTTGCTGAAGACAAACGGCTCTTTCAACTCTTCCTGGAATATGAAGCAGAACTTCATCGCAGTAATGCTGTTGATTTCGGCGGTCTCATCACCGGTGTCATTCAACTCTTCAAGAACTATCCTGAAGTCCTTCTGAAGTATCAGCAGAAATATAAATATGTTCTTGTGGATGAGTATCAGGATACGAACCGTGCTCAGTTTCAACTTATTCAGCAGCTTTCTCATCTGCATCGCAATGTGTGCGTGGTTGGAGATGAAGACCAGTCCATCTATTCGTGGCGTGGTGCTGATATCGGGAACATTTTAAATTACGACAATGTTTTTCCTGATTCGAAGCTTATCAAGCTCGAACAGAATTATCGTTCCTCTAAACGCATTATCGAAGCCGCTTCTCACGTCATTTCCCGGAACCTTGCCCGTAAAGGGAAGAACATGTGGACGGACAATGATGAAGGAAGCGAAATCCAGATTGTGGAATGCCGTGATGACAGAGCGGAAGCTGAATACGTAGCAAATTCTATTAAAAAACTTTCGCATGATGGTGTTTCACTGAAAGACATCGCTGTCTTTTACCGCAATAACTCTCTCTCGCGTGTGATTGAGGATGCTTTACGGAAAGAAAAATTTCCCTACAGAGTTGTGGCAGGGATCAAGTTCTATGACCGGAAAGAAGTCAAAGATCTGATCTCGTACATGAGAGTTGTCGTAAATAAGAAAGACTCTCTGGCTTTTACCCGGATTATCAATACGCCCGCTCGGGGAGTGGGGACCACTTCACTCCGTAAACTGGAAGATGAGGCTGTCAGACTCCAGCTCTCGCTTTTTGAGCTGGTAGAAAAAATTACGGAGAACCATTCTGAGTTCAAGCATCTGGGTCTTTCCGGAAAAGTTCAGAGTGCTTTAACTCAGTTCACGCAATTAATTCATGAAGTGCAGGTTCTGGAAGAAAATAATCACTCACCGACATTTAGCTACGAAAAACTTCTGAATGAATCCGGTTATTATGAGTTCCTGCGTGCTGATAAATCCTACGAAGGTGCCGCTCGTTTAGAGAACCTGGAAGAGCTCATGAGTGCTATCAAGCAATTTGAGCAATCCGAGACTGAACCAACACTCGTGAAATTTCTTGAAATTATTACTCTTGATACCAGCACTGATGAGAATGCTCCTCAGGATCAAGTTTCCTTGATGACCGTCCATGGATCTAAAGGTCTGGAGTATCCCTACGTTTTCGTGATTGGAAATGAAGAGAACGTCTTCCCGTCTTTCAAGAGTCTTGAAGTTGGCCCCTCGGCCATCGAGGAAGAGCGCCGCCTGTTCTATGTAGCGATGACCAGGGCGATGAAACAACTAACAATGACTTTTGCCCAGGGAAGAATGCTGTGGGGAAGTGTGAAATTTAATGGTCCGAGCCAGTTTCTCCATGAGATCCCGCAGGAATATTACAACTGGGGATTCTTCCAGACGGGAAGTAATAAAAAACCTTCCCCGTCGGAGTTTGCGACTCCCAGCTATGATGATTTTAATCAATCGTCCTCCTACAGTGATGATTACGATGCTGAGAAAGTTTATCAACGGAAACAAACCATCGCGAAACTATCTAATTACCCTTCAGGCTCTAAGATCCTTCATGCACTTTATGGTGAGGGAACTGTCCTTGATTCAGAGGGCCTGGGTCAGGATGAGAAAGTCACGATTCAGTTCAGAGATGGGATAAGAAAGAAATTTATGGTGAAATTCGCACCACTTCAAAAGGTCTGATGATGAGAATCTCGTTCAAGGTCATTCTCGTTATATGGGCTGTGCTTTTCGCAGCCTTGGGTTTCCTCGTTTACTCGACATACTCACGCCTGCAGCCTGAGACTTTTGTTTCACTCCTTAAAGAGCAGGTTGAAAAAAATTATCCGGGAGCTACGGTCAAGATAGGCCACATGGATTATCATCCATCGCTTGATCTCAGTCTCAAGTTCACTGACATTGAAATTTCAAAACCAGAAGGAAAACTCGGCAGTATCGGCGAACTCGAAATCCGGGTTCCCTGGTGGTTGCTGATTTCCGATCGCGGAAATGCGCAGATCAATATTTCGAGGCTGGAAGTTTATCTTTCACAAGATGAAGAAGACCAGTCGGCTGAATCCTCTTCGCCCAAGAAGTCCCCAGGCAAGATCAAAGTAGTTCTTCCTGAATACCTGGCCCACGCTAAGTACACCCTCCGCGCAAAAGACATCATGCTGCTTGATGCCCGCGACAGCAGTAGGAACTTTGCACTTTCCAAACTCCTCGTGAAAGAGTTTCAGTACGGAAAGAATTCTGCTTTCGAACTCAATCTCCCGATTGAGATCAGTCATAACGAAGCGAAGTTCACCTCAGAGCTCTGGCTCTTTGGTGACGTAACTCCCGAAAAAGACCAATGGCGCCTGAACTTCAGAGGGGAATTCAGAACCCGTGATTTAACCGACAAGTCCGACCTCGAAGATCTCGCCATTGACGGGAAAGCTGACTTCCGACCGGGGGAGCTCAATATTTTCTCTGTTCTTACTTTTATGATTGAAAGACAGAAAGTCGGTGAGGGAAAAATTACGGCCAATAAGACAGAACTTTCCATGGATTTTGATTTCACTTCTTTTCCCCTCGAATACCTCAGCATTTTCTCTGATGAACTGAAGAATCCTTATCTCCCTGCTCTGTCGGGCCCATCGGTCGGCATGGTCAGGCTTAGAAGGAATTTGAAGGATGAAAATTTAAAACTCGAATCCCGCTTCAGCTTCGATGGCATCTTCCCACTTGATGCGGATCATACTTACGCCGGAAAATGGCAATTTTCTTTTTCGGATTCCAAATGGGAGACCTCATTTATTACTCCCAGAAGTGAAGTCAGTTTCTTCCGGCGCTCCATTATTGATGTTCCTAAGGGCGAAGTAGTGCAGTTTATCGAGGAAATCGGTTTTTCCGGAATCGAAATCGATCCTGCGATGAAAGTTCAGATGACTCTTCCTCAATTCCGCACATTGGTTTTTCCTCATTACTATTCATCCAAGATCGTGGTGAAGGACTGTATTCAGGGTGAATCAAAAATTAATGGATCGATCTCTCATGGCTTCACTCCGAATGAAAGATTCTATCAGCTGGAACTGAAAGGTGCCGGAGAGTTGAAGATAGATTACATGGCAAAAGACAAGATGGAGAATCTCGCGGTCACCGCCAGCCAGTTTCAATGGTCGCCGGGTTTCAGATTCTTCGATCCACTCTTTACCGCTGATGGGGGAGTTCTTAACGGAAAAGTTGAGGGCAAGTGGTCCGGCATCTGGAATGAAGGAATCTGGCTGACTCAATTAAAAGCAAATGCATTGGTTAAACCTCAGGGGGCACTTCCATCGCTCGTCCAGAAATTGTGGGGTGAGTTTGCAGTAGACATTTCTGCGGCGACTGATCAGAACTGGAATACTTCTCTCAAGGCAAATACCCTGAGCATAAGCGGACTGACTGTTGAGGGAATCGAGCCTTCGAAATTATCTGGTGCAGTTTCTCCTCTTCCTAAAAAATCGCATTTGATTCTGAATTATCCTAAAAACAAAAAATGGAAGCCTGTTCGCAAGGACCTTCCGGAATTCACATGGTGAAATATGAGTGATTACCGTCCGATTATCTGGAAAGAGCATAAACTTTATCTTTTGGATCAAAGACATCTTCCACAGCAGGAAACTTTTGTGGAAGTCCTTGATCTTGGTGCTTGTGCTCTTGCAATCAAAGACATGGTTGTCAGAGGCGCACCCTGCATCGGTTTTACCGCCATTTACGGTATGGCCCTTTGGGTGAATGGTCAGAAAAGCCTGACAATCGAAAACTGCCGCGCGGCTTGCGATGAAATGATTGCTGCCCGTCCGACTGCCGTGAATCTCTCGTTTGAGGTCAACCGCTGCTTTGCCATCATGAAAAGCGGAATTGAGAAAAATGAATCACGTGATTCTATCTATGAAAAACTTGTCACCTTCGGTGATCTCCAGATTAAGGAGAGCCATCAGAAAAATACAACGATGGCAGAGATTGGATTTGAAGAGCTGAAGAAAAAAATCGGCAATCGCAAATGGAATCTCATGACCCATTGTAATACCGGGTTCCTGGCCTGCGGGAGTCTGGGAACAGCTCTGGGAGTAATTTCCCACGCAAATTCGAAGGGAATGGTTGAGCATGTCTATGCCGATGAAACCCGCCCTTACATGCAGGGAACGCGTCTCACGGCCTTTGAATTGAGTAAGGAAAAAATCCCATACAGCATCGTTGTAGAGGGGGCCGCTTCCTATCTCCTTTCACATGGAAAAGTGGATGCGATTTTCGTGGGTGCAGACAGAATTGCGGCCAACGGGGATACGGCAAACAAAGTGGGAACGGCGACTCTCGCTATTGTCGCCAAACATTACAAGATTCCTTTTTATGTCGTAGCACCAGTGAGTTCTTTCGATGTTTCCATCCCTGATGGAAAACATATTGAAATTGAAATGCGTGCTCACTCAGAAATCACTGAATTCCGGGGACACCGTGTCGCACCCGAAGGGGCCATTTCAGTTAACCCGAGTTTCGATGTGACTGATCACAGTTTTATCACGGGAATAATTTGCGAGAAGGGCCTTATAGATCCTTCACATCAGGGTGAACTGGTGAAGGTAGTAAGATCATGATCCAGAAAGATATCCGTGCCTCCATTGATATTGGTTCCAACAGCGTTCTACTTCTGGTTGCCGAAGTTCAGAATGGGAAACTTCGTGAACTCAGCCGTCGTAGTGAAATTACCCAGCTGGGCAAAGAGCTGGATAAGAACAAGGCTTTTCATGCTGAAAGCATGAAGGCCACTTTCGAGGCCTTGAAATCTTACGCCAGAGAATGTACCGATCTCGGTGTAAAGCCCGGGGACGTGATTGTGACAGCGACAGAAGCCTCACGAGTTGCTGGTAACGCGGCTGCATTTTTCAAGTCCATCGCAGATGATCTTGGACTCAGGATCCAGATTATTAATCCGGAAGCGGAAGCCTACTATTCAACCAAGGGCATCCTTTATAATTCAAAATTTAAAAGTGAAGTGATCACCATTATGGATATCGGTGGAGCATCTACCGAACTCATTAAG
>JAYVHR010000499.1:0-2716 GCA_043771075.1 Bacteriovoracaceae bacterium | reverse complement strand
ATGAGAGTGTTCCGGAGAATGAGGGTATCTAGCAGTAGGCTTAACACTTTCAGGACATGGGACCAAAAAAGGTCATCGCAAGATGGCCTTTTTTTTTACTGAAGGAATTCATGGAAGAACTGCTTCTTGCTCCTGATATGGTTCTCGTCCGATCACTCTTCACAAGGTCACTTGCGCTCCTTTTTTTCATCGCTTTTCTAAATGCCTTTAATCAGTTTCCCGCCTTACTGGGAGAGAATGGTCTTACACCTGTGAAAAGTTTTACCAGACTCATCTCATGGAAACAGTCTCCCTCAATTTTCTTCTGGAAATACTCAGATCAGTTTTTGCGGATTGTCTGCGGGATCGGAATGACTGCCGCAATATTTCTCACATTCGCGGGAACGACTTCTTACCTGCTCCATATTTTCCTTTGGTTATTATTGTATGGGATTTATCTCTCGATCGTAAATGTAGGGCAGACCTTCTACGGGTTTGGCTGGGAGTCGATGCTCCTCGAGGCGGGATTTTTTGCGGCCTTTCTGGGCCCGGAAAATTCCATGCCGGCGTGGATCCCGATTCAGGCACTTCGATGGATGCTTTTCCGGACTGAACTCGGAGCAGGCCTCATTAAGATGAGGGGAGATTCCTGCTGGCGGGACCTGACATGTCTCTACTATCACCATGAAACGCAGCCGATGCCGAATCCCTTATCGCGGACTTTTCATCAAGGTCCGAAATGGTTCCACAAGGGTGGTGTGCTCTTCAGTCATTTCGTCCAGCTTATCATTCCGGTCTTTATTTTCTTCCCTTCTCCCGTTTCTGATATGGCCGGAGCGCTGATCATTCTTCATCAGCTGTTTCTGGTAATCAGCGGAAACTATGCCTGGTTGAACTGGCTCACGATTATTCTCGCGATTCTTTGCTTCCGCGATCCTGGTCCGGTGACGTCTGCTCCGCCTCCCGATCTTTTCTTTTTCGGGATGATTCCTTTCGGAGTCTGGGTGATAGCGATGAGTATTGAACCGGCCAGGAATCTCTGGGCAAAGAGGCAGAAGATGAATTACTGCTGGAACCACTGGCATCTCGTGGGAGCTTACGGGGCCTTCGGAAGTGTCACGAAAGAGCGTTATGAGATTGTTCTCGAGGGTGAGAAAAATGGAGAGTGGAAAGAGTATGAGTTCAAAGGAAAACCGGGAAAGCTGGACCGGATACCGGGAATCTTCGCCCCTTATCATCTCAGGCTCGACTGGGTAATGTGGTTTCTGCCGTTTTCAGTCCGCATATCGGGTGGGAAAGTCCGGACCTGGGGATATGAACCCTGGTTCATTACTTTTATGGTGAAGCTTCTTCTCGCTGATAAACAGACTCTGAAACTTATGGCCCATGCACCCTGGGAGAAGGAGCGGCCCGACCGGATCCGCGCCCGCTATTATCGTTATCACTTTACGACCGCAGGGGAGAAAAACACGTGGGAGAGAAATTTTATTGATGATTACCTGCCACCACTTCGTCTCTCCGATCTGGAGCAGCTCAATTTCGAGGCTGGACAGCATTAGCCTATCTGGTTTACATAGACCTTGTTGAGCAGCAAAGACGATGGGTTAATCACCCGGAGTTATTTTTGTCTTAAGAATACATTTTCATCTATTCAGAGAAGTGAAGTGGCCTTAGTTTAGGGGTAACCGGGAGTTTCCATGAAGTCCATCAGACATAATTCACAGCCAGTCGACATGAAAGATTTCATCAAAAGAAATCAGAGTGCTGATTCTGCGGGTAATGCTCAGTGGGAAGAGTGGGATGAAGAGTTCACCGATGTTCCGGTTCCTGCACTTACCTTCCGCACGAAAGTCGTCAAACTCGGGAAGAGTGTCTCTGAGAAACTCTTTTCAATTGAGCTGGGAAGAATTTCTTTTTAATTTCTACTTACTCTGATGAATTCTCTTCATCAATTCTGCATTGCCCTTAAGAGCGGCGTAGCGGAGAAAGATCATAGCGTAAGCTTTTTTCTCAGCAGTCGCATTCACCACTGACAGCATTCCGATATTTTTACCTTTCCAATTCAGCCAATGATGTCCGTCACGGGTCGTTCCGAGGTTCCAGTTGATTGGTACAGCAACGCCAATTGATTTCTGAGAATGGAATGTAGAAATGTCATAGTATGAAACACCCCAATCAGTGCGCGTAGAATTTTTCAGTGCTCCTCCGGGAATTCCGGGGATGGAGCGACCATCAGCGAGAAGACTTGCTTTACCTTCACCAGTATCAACACTCTGGAGATCTTCGAGATCCGCGCGCAGTTCAAGCGTCATCCCGCCATCTTCAGTATTGGGTTGAAGACTCACGACAGATTTTTTTGTATCAGTCGCGCCAAAAGAAAAACCCGTCACCTGAACGGCTTCCTGCATTTTGAGACTCACGACAAGTTTTCCGTCCTGGAAGCTGACGTATGGACCTTCTACGCCGGGCACTGGGCCCGCGAAGACAGATGCAGAAAGAAACAAAGTAAGAAGGAAACCAAGAGACTTCATGTTTATAAACCTTTGAATATGCCCACAGTTCGGGAGAACAACGGGATCTATTAAGAATATTCAGATTGTTATTGAGTAGGGGAAAAATCTTCTATCCCGAGTGTTCTTGTCTGCCCCTTGACGGGCCCGGTGCCTCATCTCTTTAATCACACACCGGAGGTCTCTATGGGAATGATCGACATTGGGTATGGGTTTCAGTTTCCGGA
>JAYVHR010000498.1:0-2125 GCA_043771075.1 Bacteriovoracaceae bacterium | reverse complement strand
TGAAGAGAAAAGAACTTCTCGCCAAGGCCCGCTCAGAAGTGGTGGCCTGGGATTCATTCCTGACGGAGATGAAACAGGAGAGACTCGGGAAAGCTTTATTCAAAGAGGACCTCCTCGCAAAAACCTTCGGCGCTCTCATTCATGAATCGCAGGGAAATAACCAGGATTCGCAGATTGCTCTCCAGCTCTATAAAGATGCCAAGGGAATCTTCTTCAAAAACTATAATCTCTATCCGACGTTCAATAGCTCTTATGAAAGTTTCAGAAAGAACTTCACTTCTTTTCCGGATATTTCCATGGAAGAAGTCGCCGGGAAATACGTCCTTGAAACTTCTCACACTCAGGCCTTCAAAGACTTTCTGAATTTTAAAATTGATTCTCTGTCTTCCAAGAAAGCGAAAACGGACGGAAGCATCACGGTCCTTCTGCAGGACGGACTTATCGCAGAGAAAATTCCTCAAAAATATGAGTTCCCGATGCTCTGGGGCGCCCACGCGAGCTCAGCAGTCACCATGGGACTCGGGGCAAAAATCACATTCGAACTTCCATCGATTCCTAATGTCGAAGTCCTGAAGGGTTCGCGTCTTCAGGCGATCGACCAGACCGGTGCGATCATCAAAGAGTCCCCTCTTTCGGTTATTGCTCCATTGAGCGAACTTGCCCAACAGGCCATCAATGAGCATTCGACATCAATTGCTTCTAAAACGGCAGCGAGAGTTGCTACCAAACATCTTGCCGCTCTTGCCGGATCCGCAGCAGCTTACGAGGCCGGTCGCCAGAGAAGTGATATGATGATGATGCTGCTCGCGAGTGCCGGCCACGCAGCTTCCGTTGCTGCCATTAACGAAAGCGAAAGGGCCGATGTCCGTTTCTGGAGTACTCTTCCTTCTAACATCCGAATGGGTAGTATCAATCTTCCCAAGGGCACCTACACATTAAGGGCCGTGATCGGTGATGTGGGAGCTCCGGAATACCGGGTGATTGAACTTGGGGTGCAGGAAATTACCAACAATACGCTGAAGTTCGTGATGAATCGAAATGAACAGGTGATTCCTGTTACTAAAGTCGCCTCTTCCGGAATTATTGAGGTTAAGCCTGACGATGGTTCAACCGATATCAATCGCTCTATCTCGAGTGATATGAGCTCAGGAAATGAATGTCGCAAAGATGCAGATTGTGCCAAGGGCAAATCATGCAAGACTGGTAAAGGCGAAATCGCTGGTTGGTGTCAGTAAAAAAGGATTGTCATGAAACTCTCACTCTTATCTCTTGCTACGTTATTGATTCTCGCTTCCTGCTCATCCGCAGGCCCTCTCACCGCTACCAGCAACAGAGTTGCCAGTACGAAAGGCGAAGCGTGTAAGCGTGATATTCTTTTTATCTTTCCACTCTCTACGGATAACTCGATCTATGCGGCCGCGAAACAGGGAAATATCTCAAAAATCAGCACTGTCGACCAGCATACGTTTATTTCTTTTTTCTATAACACTCACTGTACAGTCGTTCGTGGCAGCAAAGACGAGGCGGAGCTTAAGGTAGAAAAAGTGATAGAAAAGGCCCCAGAAGTAAAAGTAGAGAAAATTGAAAACGTTGAAAAGCCGAAGATGGAAGGCCTGGAAGAACCTGGTATCAAAATGATCGAAGACACCCAGGTCCCAGCGGAAAAACCTGTCAATCCGCTTGACCCTACACTCGAAGAATAAAATATGAACGAAGTCTGGTACGGAGCTATAACTGGCGGGATTGCAGGAGGTATTGCCGGTCTCGCTTCATTCTATATTCGTAAAAGATTTGCTCCCGGATCCAAGAAGTACAATGCAGTGGCCGGAATAGTTTTCGTACTCGGCTATTTCGTCATCAAAGGCCTCTTCGGCGTTCCGGAAGTTAAAAATTCCCTCTCCGCCATGTTCGACCAGCATCACGTTGTGAAAGAACAACTATTCACGAAAATGCAGCCGCTGATGGATATTCCGGAGATTAAAAAATACATCGAAGAAAATCCCTCCGAAGCCCAGACGTATATGCAGAAATTGGTCCACGATGGTCTGAAGAGACTTGACCTCTCCGAGCTCGAAACCTGGAACCAATTACGCAATAAAATGATCAGTCACTCTCCCGTCATTTG
>JAYVHR010000497.1:0-3608 GCA_043771075.1 Bacteriovoracaceae bacterium | reverse complement strand
ATCACCCTGGGCAATGTTCAGGATTCACAAATCTGGATCGTTCTTGGTGGAGTGATACTGGCGGGCTATCTGCATCTTCGTCGGGTTTCCGCGGGGCTTCTCCTGTCGATACTTTTCATCAGCGTGTGTCTGGTTCTCCTCGGAAAATCTCCTTATCCAACTCAGGTTTTCTCTCTTCCGCCTTCCATTTCATCAACTTTTTTTCAACTCGATCTGATGTATTTCTGGCAGCATCCGGTCCAGTGTCTGCCACTAGTTCTTTCTCTTTTCCTGGTGGATCTTTTTGATAACCTCGGAACACTTCTTGCGGTTTGTTCCCGGGCGAGACTTCTCGATGACAAAGGCGAAATCAGGAACATTGATAAGGCCCTCAAGGCCGATGCTTTTGCGGCGATGGCGGGTGCCTGTCTCGGGACATCTTCGGTCACGAGCTACATTGAATCAGCAGCAGGTGTAGAACAGGGAGGCCGCACCGGTCTTACCAGTGTGACGGTTGCGGTTTGTTTTCTTCTTTCACTTTTCCTCGCTCCGCTTTTTCTTTCCATTCCACTCGCGGCCACAACTCCCGCTCTTGTTCTCGTCGGGTTTTTCATGATCAGCGAGATCACCCGTGTTGATTTCGGAAAAATTGAGACAGCACTGCCGGCATTCATCACAATGATCATGATCCCCTTTACCTTCAGCATTGCCGAAGGTCTTGCGATGGGTCTGATGACATACTTTGTGTTCCGCATTCTGAGGAAAATAACTTGAAGATTTGTTGCCCCTATTGTTGAATGAAGCATGCGCTACACCCTCTCTTTAACAATTCTCCTGATTTCATTTTCCTCCTTCGCCTGCATTCCGGGTGAGGTCATTCCCTCTACGGCAGGCGACTATCAGTGCGATGCCGGTGGATGGAGAGATCCCCGCGGACTTGTCTGGTTTAAAGCAATGGATTGTGAGCTTGTTGGTATGCGCACTCCTCTTGCTGATGAATTGAGAAATCATCACTCTGAGTTGGGACTTACTGAATCCGGAAACTATTGCGTGAATTATGTGATCCATCACTATTTCAGCTTCCCGAAAACTCCTGCCGAAATTTTTACCGGCGAGATTCTGGATTTCTACAGCACGCAGGACGCTTACGGAGAATTTTCTAATTTCTCCGGGTTTCCAGTTTTTGTGGATGGTGAATGGTGGTCAACCAGTGAGCACTACTATCAGGCACAGAAATACGAAACCGAAGAAATGAAAGACTATGTTCAGTTCGCACCGGGCCCGATGGAAGCGGCCAATCGCGGACGCGATCCGAAATTTCCCAAGCGGAAAGACTGGGATCAGGTAAAAGAAAGTTTCATGGAAAAGGTTCTTCTCGATAAGTATCAGCGTCATCCGGAACTCACGGAACTTATTCTTTCGACGGGAATCAGTCACATTTATGAGCACACGACCAATGATTGCTATTGGGGTGATTGCGGTGATCGCAGCGGGAAAAACCGCCTGGGAACACTCCTCATGAAAGTAAGAGATTCACTGAGATAGCTTTTGAGGGAATTTTTCATCCCCCGGATAATCCTCATCTTTTTGATAATTACGGCACGAGGCTGCCTAAACTGGTAAAATTAACTTTGCCGTTATAAATCTCTGACCGAAAGCTGCACGTCCGATACGTAGGCCAGAGTACTCATAGGATGTGAGTATGTTGAATCTTTTCAGATCACTCTCATTGTCATTCCTGACGACACTTCTCACCAGTTGCAACTCCAGTAGTACCGGATCATCCGATAATGCTGTCACAACAAATTTCGCCATCACTGGATCAGGCATGAATGCTACCGTTTCCACCTCGTGGATTTTCCCATCCGCCTATGCGCTGACTCCTCCCCCACTTCTCGATTCCAATCTGGCGAACGTGGATTTATATGATGCCTGGATGGTGGTGAAGAAAATTCATTTTTTCCGCACCGCTGATCCTAATGCGCTGGCACTCTCGGCCGATCATTACAGCGGGCCTTTCTTTGTTGATCTTCTGGATGGAACACCAGATCCATTCGGCAGCATCACTCTTTTTCCGGAAGGACTTCGCCAGGTGAAAATGCTCCTGCATAAATCAAATTCCCTTCCCCCAGGAGTTCCGCCAGAGCTGAATGGTAACAGTATTTTTTTCAGCGGCCGAGTAAATGGATTCAACTTCAGTTACGTGACCGATGACACGACAGATTTTAAAATTTATGGGCCGAAGGCAGTGTCACCGGAAGGTGGGAAGCTCATGGTGACCATCCGGATCGCCGATCTGATTAAGAAAATTGATCTTTCAGCGATCACAGCAGACACAGCCATCTCACCGACCAACAGAGTGAATTCGGCGAACCCCTGTCCACTCATTCAGGCAGGACTTAATAATCTCTACTCTTGTTTTCGCCTGGGAATGAATTCTGAGGCTAAGTTCGGAAAAGATAACGGAGACGACGATCTCGCCGATGACGAGACCGTTAATTGATCAGACTCCGCGCTCGAGCATGACTGCAACCTGAAGTCCCCCGGAACTGACGTTCACTTTGAGACTGCGGTTGGTGGCACGACTCATGAGTCCGCCGATTTCAAAGTGACGGAATTTTCCATCTTCCCAGTCGTACTGAACGAACACACCCAGATCGGAGATCGCACTTTTTCTTCTCGAAAGAATTCCGTTCACAGTAAGCATATTGAGTTTTGTTTTTTTCTGCACTACCCATTCGTGCTCACGCCCTTTGGGAAGTTTCGCAATCTGCTTCAGCATCTCCTGATCCATGAAGACCTGGGCCCCACCGAAGCCGTCAGCGTGCTTAATAACGACACTGCTGGAATTGGACTTCACTCTTTCCACATTCCCCTTCAGTGGGTAGGCCGGAAGAATCGACTCCCGGAGTTTGTCCGCGCTTCCCAGAAATCTTTTTCTCAGATTCTCATCACTGAGAAGAATCAGGATATTCTTCGAAGCAACGAGACCGGTAATGAGAGGGCCGTATTGGGGTGTTTTTGAGGCGACCATGTCTGCATAGAGTTGTTTGTCACGCTTGAGATCGGCCAGCGTATAAGCAAAACTCATGTTCATGGCATCGGGTTTCAGATTCTTCCCGACGACAAGTTTTCCTCCGGGAAAAGTGAATGGCAATTTCTCGAGGAGGGGGAAATCCTTGGCATTCACTCTGGTCTTATACTGTGTCGGCGAAACGAGATGGAGTTCACTTCCCATCTTGTCAGCAGTCATCTTAAGGAATTGTTCATCCCAGTTGTAGCAATCGTACTGAAGCCGCACGATCTTTTTCCCGACTCGGATCATATTCCGGATTTCAGCAGCCGCGGAATCGAGAGCTATGACTTTTTTCTTCAACTCCGGCATGTGCGAGAGAAGTGTATTCTGAAAATACGTCGAGCGTGCGAGACCATCAAAACCGATTTCATTCACTTCCAGAAGCTGAGGCGGATGTTTGGCATCGGGCTTTCCGACAATGGCCATATCAAAGCGGAAGCTGCCGGTCATGCGACCAGGCCGGTGCTTCAGCACATGAAGTTCATTGATGAGATAATTTCTGACAGGGCCTTCCGGAATCAGGGCCTTCACTTCATCTTCCGGAAGCGAAATC
>JAYVHR010000496.1:0-3785 GCA_043771075.1 Bacteriovoracaceae bacterium | reverse complement strand
AGGAGAAGATCTTCTTTGGCGTAATCGTATCCGCCCTTCACTCCTCCGCGGAAAAGTGGCTGCTCCAGACGGATAGCTGCCGAGTACTGACGGGTGAGGACGAAAGCGCGGTTCACACCGGAAGCCGTTGGCTGATCAATGCGGGTTTCATTGCCCACACCTCTTACTGTCGGTAGCATAAATCCACGGGCCCGGGTTTTACGGTCTTCCGCAGCTTCCCGCAATGCCTCAGCGCGTTTCAGGTTTTCCATATTAATTCGGGCCGAGTCGAAAGCTTCTTTCAGAGAAATAGCAGCGTGACCAGGAAGTGAGAGAAAAAGAATCAGTAAAAAGAAACGCATGGAGTTCAACCTTCTTTTATTTGGCCAATAAGTTTATCGAGAATCTGAAGGCCCTTCATCAAATCATCCCTTTCAGCGATTGAAAGGGAATCTATGCCTTTGTTTAACTTTTTTTCAACTGCCCGCGAAACTGTGGTCAAGATTTTTGATCCGTTTTTTGTCAGGGTGATTTTGCGGGACCGGCGATCTTCACCTGGACTCATGGAGATGAAATTTTTATCAGAGAGTTGGTGCATGAGCTTGCACACAGCAGCGGGGCTTACCTGCATCAGTTCCGCCATTTGAGACTGTCCAAGGCCTTCTTTTATATAGAATAATACCCTGGTCTGATGAAAAGTGAGTGACCCGTCGAGAACAGCGACGGTCATTTTCCTCAATGTCCTGACGGAACGGGGAATGCTATCGAGCACTTTTTTGGAAAGCATAAAGGGGATTTCTCATTAGTTAACTAGGTTAACTATATAAGCGCACTTCAACAGAGTCCACGCATTTTATATTCCGAGCCTTTTGATCCACTAATAAACCTTCATGAAAGCAAGTAAAAGTAAGGTGCCAATCCCGCTCAAGAATTGAAAAGATAGCTCGTACCTTATGTTTCTCAAGAAGGAGTTTTATGAAACATCTTTTACTCGCCACTTTAGTTGGGTTTTCTTTCCAGTCTTTCGCTTCAGTCACATCTACATATTTCGACTCACTGGATGTGAAATCAATCCATGACGAAGAAGTCATGTTCGAACAAAAAGGTGTAGCTCCCCGCTTCGCCGTTCCTCATGAAGTGAATGTTGCACCGTCTTTTGAAAAGTCCGGCAATGCTTATACCTGGACTCATCAGGTAACGGCACCGAACGCTGTCTCTCTGAACTTCGGATTCTCTGAGTTCTATCTCCCTGAAGGAGCTGAGCTCAATATCTATTCAGCAGACCGTTCTGAATTCATCCGTTCATTCACGTCAGCTGACAACAACGTTCATCGTGAACTTTGGTCTCCAGTAATCATGACTGACGATGCGATCATTGAACTCACAGTACCTGCTGATGCTATCGGCGAAGTATCACTCAAGCTTACTCACGTAGGTCAGGGTTTCCGTACTTTCGGTCAGAGCACTCAGAAATCAGGATCATGTAACATCGACGTTGCCTGTACTGAATCACGCGGCTGGGAAAATGAAGTGAACTCAGTAGGAGTTATTTCTACTGGCGGATCACGCTTTTGTACTGGCTTCATGGTCAACAACACGAAGAACGACAAATCGCCACTCTTCATGACTGCTAACCATTGCCGCATCAATGCCGGAAACGCTGCTACTCTCGTTGTTTACTGGAACTACCAGACTTCGAAGTGTAAAGGTGCCCGTGACGGTAGACTTGATAACTTCCAGACTGGTGCCGTTCACCTTGCTTCAGGCGCGCGCTCAGATTTCACACTCGTAAAACTTCTTCAGTCTCCAAATACTGAGTGGAATGTCAGATATTCCGGTTGGGACGCTTCAGGCGCAGTAGGAACTGCTGCCGTTGGGATTCACCACCCGAACGTTGATGAAAAATCAATCACGTTTGAAAATGATCCGACAGTTCTCGCTTCTTACGGCGGACAGGATTCTCCGGGCGACAGCACGCACGTGAGAATTGTTGATTGGGATAAAGGGACAACTGAACCAGGATCTTCCGGTTCACCTCTCTTCGATGCTAATCACCGCGTGATTGGTCAACTTCATGGCGGCGGAGCTGCCTGTGGAAATGATCTTTCAGATTACTACGGCCGCTTCCATACATCATGGAAGGGTGACGGGACAGCGACTGGAAGCCTCAAGGATCACCTTGACTCCGGTAAGACTGGAAAACTCACGACAGACACGATCTGATTTCATAAGCCCCGGCCAGTCCGGGGCTTTTTTTATTGTTCCCTCCTTTCTTATTTCTCACTGTTACAAAATCCTTTATAATTCCTGTATATGAAACAGAAAACCATTCTGGTCGTCGATGACGATGAGGATATGCTGAAAATTCTCGCGAAGATTCTGGGTGCCCAGGGCATGCATGTTGTTTGCGCCTCAGGTCCGGATGAAGCGATGAAACTTCTGGATCACGCCCCCCATGTCATCCTCACAGATCTTCACATGGAGCCGGTTGATGGATTCCAATTCATCCGCACTCTTCGCGGTAACGTTTCCACGAAGAAAACACCCATTCTGGTTTTCTCAGCACTTAATGATTTTCAGTCCGTAAAAAAAGCGCTCGCGCTGGGTGTGAATGATTACGTTTTAAAACCTCTGACGGCCGCCCTGCTCATTCGGAAAATCAAAAAAGTCCTTTTCCATCAGGACTTTCTCCAGTGGGATGCCACGACGGAGACTGAAATCCCTGCCGAAATTGAAGTCGAGGCCCAGGTGAAGACTTTGGGAGAAACCGGTTATCAGCTTTTGGGTCCATTTAAAATCACTCCGGACATGGAAGTGAAGATCCAGTGCGATGATTTCAAGACTCTTAACCTTGAACATTTTCCCCAGAGAGCGAGCCGTCTCCTGAAAACTTATCAGTCGGGAGGAAGATTCCTGAATGACATTACTTTTGTGGGAATTGATGAAGAAGGTTCAAGAAACATCCGCCAATTCTGCAAGAAACGGACGCAATCATGAATCTGCGCTTTTCTACCGCACTCATCATTGATCAGGATCCGGTGACGGCCCGGACGATGGGAAATGTGGTGAAAACTCTTTTTAACAAAGTCTTTACCCAGACTGACGTGAAATTAATTGCAACTGACCTCGCTGATCTTAAACCGCAGGTTGTCCTGATCAATCTTTCACTTTCTCAGCGAACAGAGAATCTTGAACTCGCGGAATACATCTGCCAGCAACCGGTGATTCCCCTGCTTCTCGGCTTTACCGAAAGCCACGAACCCGAACTCATCACTCATGCGCTCGAGTCAGGCTTTCAGGATCTGTTCATGAAGCCTTTTGATGAAGCGATCATCGCGAGCAAGATCAATAAATATTTCCAGCACGAAAAGACCCTTAAACATGACCTGACCTATCTTCCCTTGAGGCCCGCGCTGAATGTGAAAGTGACTTTCAAGATACTCATCAAAGGTGTGGATGAGAACGGAATTACTTTCTCCAGCAATCATTACATTTCGAAGGGAACGGCCATTCGTCTTCCGGGAAATCTTTCCCAGGAACTGACTTCCAGTGAGAAATCCGAATTTATGGTGACCCGGACCTGGGCCGGGGAAACATGGGAAGAATTCTTCTCCTACGCAGAATTGAAATCTCCGGATGACACCAGAAGTGCCGCTCTAAGAAAATTCATCCTGAAAAAGGAAGCATGATCAAAAAAAATCAATCCCGTGAACTGAAGCTCCTGACTGCAGGTGCTTCGATCTTCCTCATTGTGCTCTGTGCACTCTTGTCTCTAGGGTATCTCAATTACACCAGGAAGAATGTCA
>JAYVHR010000495.1:0-2694 GCA_043771075.1 Bacteriovoracaceae bacterium | reverse complement strand
GGCCCCTGCCTTGATTCCGCTAAGACCTGTCTTTACATTGGAGACATTGGAGATAAGAAAGGACTTCTGAGTCAGCTTCGCATTCTGGTCGTTGAAGAGCCCACGACTTTGCAGGATGGAATATTGCCCATGAAAAGAGAAATTATTTTTAACGGGGAAGGAAGAAACTACGAATCTCTCGCTTATCGTCCGGAACAGAAAGATTTTATTCTGATCGCGAAGAAGGGAAAGAGGCATGCTCCCTCAGGCAACAATCCTGAGATTTTCCAGCTGACATCATCAGGTATACTGACAGAGATCGGAAAGCTCGACCTTGGCGGCGAGATGGCCTCTGGTGAGGATACTCTGGTGACCGGTGCTGATTACAATTCCCGCACACGTGAGCTACTCGTGGGAACATACGGTAAATATTTCGTCTTCAATTCAGCTCTCACACTTCTCTATAGCGGAGACATTCCTGCCATTCCCAAAGCGGAAGCTTTCGCCTGGGGCCCGGGTGGAATTTTCGTCACAGGCGAGGACGTGAACCCGGAACTCTATCGTCTGGCCCCTTCTTTTCTCAAATAAAACTCAGTCAGGAACTTCAGATAGATCATCGAAAGAATGAAGCCCCAATACACATTGAGATTCCAGTCCCATGCAAGAATGCGCGTATTCAAAAAGACTCCACTCATGCCGAAAGCATAAGCACCAATCACACTCACCAGATCAAGCCTGTAGTGGAACCATTTTTTCAGGACTACCTTACTGATAAAGAGGGCCAGTAACGATCCTCCGGTCCAGGACTGAGCTTTGAGGCCCAGGAGAAGCAGTCCATCAAACTTCGAGGAGAGAATGGCAATTCCGAGAATCGCAAATCCCAGGATGATGGAGTCGATGAGTCCCCACATCTCAGTTTTTTTCTTATCGCGGTTGGGGGCGATATCGTTGTACATCGTCGCACAGAGGGCATTGATGGTGGAATCCAGAACACTCATGGTAGCGGCGAGAACACCGGCCACCATAATTCCGCGCATGCCCACCGGAAAGTAAGTCACAATGAAATGCGGGAAGAGATAATCAGCACCCGGGAGATTCGGTGGAAGGGGATGAGACTGATAGAAGACCCAGAGAAGGGCGCCGACACCGAGGAAAAGAAGTCCCACGGAAATCGAAAGGAAGCTGGAGAAGAAAATCGCCATCTGACCGGACTTCAGAGTTTTGTTTGCTGTAAGTCTTTGTGCAAAATCCTGATCCACTCCGTGAGTCGACATATCAAAAAGGAATCCACCCATGATGCCGAAAACGAACGGCCACGGATTGGAGAAATTGAGAATCGTGGTTTTTCCCGAGGCCTGGGCAAAACTCATCATTTCTCCCCAGGTAGATCCTGCCACCTGCGGAATGAGATAGTGGGCGAGAGCTCCACCGATAATGAAGAGACTCATCTGGAACATATCTGTGCGTGCTACGGCCTTAAGACCACCGAGCTGAATATAAACGAGAGTCATGAGTGTCACAGCCACAAGGGCAGTGACGATGGAAGTATTCGTGAATGTAGCCAGCATGATTGAACCGGAGAAAAGTCTCACACCCACCGAAACGATCTTACTCATGGAATAGAAAATCCCCACTGCGCGCTGGCCGGAAGGAAGTCCGAAATCCTGTGCCATTACTTCGTAGATCGTGAGTCCTTTATTGTAGACCCGTGGAAGGAATACTGTCGCAATCACAAAACGTGCAGCGATGGCACCCAGGTAAATCTGAACGAAAGAAAAATCTTTAGTGAAGGCATACGCCGGAACACCGACGAACGTGAGAGCGGAAACTTCGGTCCCGATAATCGAGCAGAGTGATTCAAAAAATGTAAGTGAGCGATTGGCGAGATATTTTTCTTCTGCTTTTTCTTTGTCTGTACGATTGGCCTTGTTTTCGCCCATATCCTTGCTGGATTTGATGGCAATGCCGAATACTACAACGATGTACCCGATGATAAAGACCCAGTCGATAAGCTGGAAATCCACGCGTGCTCCCTGAAATGGTTCAGAGAAGATGATATGCCGAGACTTCCGGCCTGACCACTAGTTCTGAGCTCAGTATTCACATCTTCAATGGCATTCTGAAGTTCACGATCAATGATTCTGCGCGAAGCGGGATTGAGATTCGGATTCACAACATCAAGTCCCACGCCCCCTGTGCCGGGAGCAGTTCCTCTCATGTCCACGGAGAAAAGTGTCTGCTGAAGATCACCGCGGGGGATCTGACCTTCCAGACGGCGCCTTAATTTCTTCTCGATGGATTCACCAATAGTTGCCTGAATAGAGCGCGATGCCTGATCCGGAATTCCTTCGCGGAAGAAACTGGTTCTCATGCCTGACGGAAGGGTGTTTGTTCCCACTTGTGCCGCCACCTGTGCTTCCGCAATTTGTCTCCGGATTTCTTGTGTGAGTGCCCGGTTCGGAATGACGACCATATCATCGCCACTCACAGTGATCTCGGCGGTAATTCCGTTCCTGGATAATGTATCTCTGACTGCATTTTCCGTTCTCAATTTCAGAGCGTCCAGATCACGCGTCACTGCTATTTCATTCCGCCGTACGCCGGAAATAGATTCCTGTAGATTTCTTCCACGCGCAAGACCCGCAGCTGTCGCTTCCGCATTCACTGAGCCCACTCCCGCAAAATCGATGGAGAAACCACCGTTGGTGGCCGTAT
>JAYVHR010000494.1:0-3649 GCA_043771075.1 Bacteriovoracaceae bacterium | reverse complement strand
CAGCCACTCTTCACCACGAAGCCCAGTGGCAAAGGCACGGGTCTCGGACTCAGTCTTTCCCATAAAATTGCCCAGGATCATAAGGGCAGGCTCTATCTTGATCCACTTCATCTCAACACCCGATTCGTGGTGGAAATCCCCGCGCATACTTTAGCTTAATCTTTCCCCGCTCTGTAATATTTCCCGAATTGATGCCCTCCCGGCGGGTTGTCGTCTTTTCCGCAAGCCGGAAGAGGAAAATTTCGCCTACCCCAAAGTGGCCCCGGCGATTGTTCTAAAATTTTAGAGGGAACTTACGGATAAGTTACCCATACAGATACACGGAGGTTCTCTTGATCGCTAAACTTCTTTTGCTTCTGGCCATTACTCTTCCGGCCAGTGCAGCGGACCTGAAAGTCCTTTCCTGGAATACATTCATGCTTCCGAGGCCGATTAAATTCAGCAATCAGGAAATCAGGACCCAGGTTATCTCTTATGCCATTGAAGGCGAAGATTATGACTTTGTTTTCTTTCAGGAAGCATTCATGTCTTCTTTCCGTGACTACGTCGGGAAGAAACTGAAAGCTGAATTTCCTCATCAATACTATTTAAAGAATAACGGATTCATTTATCCTTTTTTTGGTTCCGGGGTTTTTGTTCTCGGAAAGCATCCCTTTAAGGTTCTGGATAAGGTCTATTACAAGAAGTGCGGGAAAGCAGATTGTTTTGCATCGAAAGGTGCAGTGATGATCGAGACAAAGCTTCCCAGCGGGAAAGTTGTTCAATTCGCTGTCACTCATCTTCAGGCGATTGAAAAACTCGGTTCAGTCAGACTCTCTCAGATGAATCAGGTGAAAGGGATGATGGAAAAACATAAGAAGGCCGGCATACCGCAGTTTTTTATCGGAGATCTTAACATCGATGCCAAGGAAGAAGAGTTCCAGAAGGGACTTGATCTCATGGGCATGAAACCTACAGAGCTCACGGGTCCTGTCGGACATACGAACGTCATCGACTGCTACAAGAAACCGGGTCATGAAGAGGAATGGATTGATCACATGTGGGTCGACCGTGGAACTGCACTCAAGGATTCTTCGATTCAGGTTCGGAAAGTGGATTATGAGCACAAGGGCAAAGTGTGCATGGCCTCAGATCACCACGCGATCGAAGGCACATTCACTTTTGCAGACTAGTACAACTTCCTGATCCATCGAAATAAGTGGTCTTCCCAAAAAAATGGATGGCCACTTGTCTCTTCTTCTCTCCATCTTCATTCTTATCAAATTTTACAGAGAGAGTTCTTCCCTGAGGATCAAGCGTATTGATCTCAACGGTTAAAGACCCATCATTGCGGATGATTTCAGCACCGCTGAAGAGAAACTTTTCATCCCGTACATTCATGATCAGGTGATTCTTATAAAAGCGAAGACTAAAAGAATGACTGAAGACGAGGCTATTCACGTTGCAGGAAAGAGTCATCTCTTCACTCGAAGCAGGAATCATCCGTGAGACATCAATCTTCGAAAGTGCTTCGTCCTGACTCCCGCAGGGAGACTTGATCTCTGAACGGGTGTCAACATCTGCATCGAAGCGGATTTTGTATTTTGAAGTCCGGAGTAAATATTTCTCTCCGGGATGATCAAAATAGTTTTCCATAAAAAGAACAAAACCCGGAAAAAGAATTTCTTCCGGAACTTTCAGTTCGCCATTCAGGAAGAGATTCACATCAAGCCGGGTTTCACGTGAAAGGATGTTCCAGAACGCGTTCCGGTTAAATGTCCGTCCCTGAAAGTCCACCAGGATTTTATCGATGAGATTTTGCGGGATTTTAATGACCGGAGAGGTGTCCATACTTGAGACTGCGCACGAGAGAGGAGAAATTTCTTTGTCATTGGCCGCACTCTGATTCTGCGAATTCTTATCACCGCACGCAGCGATGCCGAGAAGAAGGACCATGAGCGGAAGTAATTTCATGGCGGGAGATTAACACGCAGAAAATTCATGGGAGAGAGGAATGAAAGTATTACAAATTAAAGCAGGATGCGTACCAGTCTAAATACGAAGGCATATGCTTCGACCAGTAAGAAAAGTCATGCTTTCCTTCAGGGGCGGATTTCCCGATGTCGACATGGTCTTCAGGCTGCACGCCTAAGCGGATGAGTTCTTTTTCAACCAGGAGAGCGCGCTCAATGAACATCGAATTATCACTACCGCCGATATCCACCCAGAATTTTTCCACAGGAAGTTGTGAGCGCCTTTTATACAGAGAAAGAAGACTCAGAGGATCGCGCTTTTTGTAATCTTCTTCCGTCCCGAATTTTCCCGGAAATTCCTGCGAAATATTTTTGAAATCCCGTACGACAAGCGAGTGGCCGGCGACACAGCGGAAGATTCCCGATGTCAAAGCAAGTTGCCAGGCACCGTGTGAGCCCATCGAAATTCCCGCCACGAGTCGCTTGTCCCGGCTTCCACCAAGGGAATGTTTTTTCTCAATCGCCGGAATCAATTCCCTGATCACGACATCGCGCCAGGGAAATTTTTTATCAGTCGCATCGTTCACCCAGTAAGTGTCATGCTCTGAAAAACGACCGGTGAGAGCAACGACTGCAAACTTCTTACTTTTTTCACGGAGAATTTTTTCTCCCAGAACATCCCGGAACTGATAACGGTTTCCACCGCGGCCATGCAGGAAATAAACCACCGGAATCGGCCCGGGCGGAAGATTTCTGGGAATCATCGCCCAGTAAGGAACTGACTTTCCTATGATGGAGGACGGAATTTCGCCATCCACAACTTCATAACCCCCGGCAAAGGCCAGGGTGATCATAAGGTAGATGAACAGAAATACTTTCATAAACCAATTTTATCCCTTCGATGAATGTTCGACAAGCCTTGCCGGTATTCCTTACCTCCCATAACCTCAAGGAATGAAAGCCGTTTATTGGGTCAGGAATGACCTGCGACTGGAAGACAACCTGGCGCTGACAGATTTTCTCAAAGACCCTGGTGAAAAACTTATCATCTGGGCGGAAACAAAAAGCACTGCGCGGGCGGGAGTTTATCGCCGTTCCTTCCTCGATAAATCCGTTGAAAACTTCCGGCGCTCTCTCGAAGTATCCGGTCTTGAAATGCTTACCGTGAAGGAAAGTTTTCCGGAATTTCTCCAGAAACGGGATGATGTCACTTCGGTTTATTTTACCTGTGGATGGTCGATTGAAGAAAGAGATGAGGAAGAAGCAGTTCTCATCATGGCCCACCGGAAACATTTCAGAGTAAAAAATTTCCGGCAGGGGACACTTATCGATCTGCAGGATCTTCCTTACAAACTTCAGGAAATGCCTTTTGTGTTTTCGGATTTCCGAAAATCAGTAGACGTGAATAATCTGACTAAGTCTCCTCTTCCGGTTCCCTTTGGGATAAAACCGGTTGAATCCGAGGGAAAAAAACGCATTCAGTATTACATCTGGGAATCTAAAAAAGTTCTGACCTACAAGGAAACACGGAACGGAATGCTGAATGAGGATGATTCCACCCGTTTTTCAGCCTGGCTTTCACTGGGTATCATCACTCCACGCATGATCATGCAGGAAGTTCTCGCCTGCGAGAAATCCTTCGGCGCAAATGATTCCACCGTCTGGCTCCAGGTGGAACTCCTCTGGCGTGATTATTT
>JAYVHR010000493.1:0-4079 GCA_043771075.1 Bacteriovoracaceae bacterium | reverse complement strand
AGACCAAGCATACGCGTGAGCTCTTCCGGATTGTTTGAATATGTCATCGCTGTTTCCGGAGAAATCAAACCGGCATCAAGCTGTTTCTTGATATGCTGGTTCATCGTATTCATTCCGGTAGCTTCCTGTCCGATCTGCATCTGGGAATAAATCTGGTGAACTTTATCCTCACGAATAAGGTTTCGGATCGCCGGAGTAATCCGCAGAATTTCCTGTACGAGACAGCGACCTTTGGGAATTCTCGGAAGGAGCTGCTGGGCAACGACACCCTGAAGAACGAATGAAAGAAGAGTTCTGATCTGTTCCTGTTGTTCATGCGAGAACACGTTAATAATCCTGTTAATTGTCTGAACCGTTGAGTTGGTGTGAAGCGTACCAAACACCACGTGACCTGTTTCAGCAATTGTAAGTGCAGCTTCAATCGTTTCCGGGTCACGAAGCTCACCCACGAGAACGATATCCGGATCCTGCCGAAGCAGAGACTTAATACCCTTTGAAAAACTCAGAGTATCAGCACCGATCTCGCGCTGGTTAACCAGAGAGAGTTTATGCTGGTGCACGAATTCAATCGGATCTTCCAGCGTAATAATATGTGAAGGTGAATTGGAATTAAGCTTATCAATAATGGAAGCAAGAGTTGTCGACTTACCTGAACCTGTTGGACCAGTTACCAGGAAGAGTCCCGAAGACACGTTCACCATTTCCAGAAGTACCGGCGGAAGACCGAGAGCTTCGAAATCGGGAATCAAACTTGGAATCTGACGAAAGACGCCGGCAACGGCACCCTTCGAATAGAAAACGTTCGCTCTGAATCGGGCCATACCCTTAATACCGAATGAAAAATCCAGCTCGAGGTTTTTTTCAAGCTCGGCTTTCTGTTTTTCGGTGAGGATCTGATAGATCAGGCGTTTGGTATCGTCCGGAGTAAGACTCCCCACTTTCACACGGACAATATCTCCGGAGATCCGCATGCCCGGAGCTGTTCCAACGGACAAGTGCAAATCCGATGCTCCGTTATCAACCATCACCTTGAAGAGCTGTTGGATCTGGAGATTTCCGATCCCTTGCTCAGACTGAGTCTGGGTTTTGGTGCTTGCTCTGGTATTATCTGCCATACATCACTCCTAAAGCTGATCCGAAGATGAGTTCGAAACTGCTTCTTCCAGAGTCGTAAGACCCTGGGCGACTTTCGTCAGTGCACACATTCTTAAAGTTTTCATGCCATCTTTGATGGCCTGTTTTTTAATATCATCTGAAGAAGCATTACGAAGAATAAGTTCCCTGATTTTCGGGGTGACCTGTAACACTTCGTAAATCGCCACACGACCTTTGTAGCCGGTGCTCGCGCAAATTTCACAGCCCTTGCCGTGATAAACTTTTATTTTTTCCGCGGATGCCGGAGCAAATCCACAGACAATAAGTTCATCAATTGTTGTTTTCTTTTCTTCACGGCAGTTGATGCATATTTTCCGGCAAAGTCGCTGGGCCACAATTACGTTCAATGCCGCCACGACGAGAAACGGCTCGATTCCCATGTTCAGAAGACGTGTAATCGTAGCGGGAGCATCGTTGGTATGCAGTGTGGAAAGAACAAGGTGACCGGTGAGAGCTGCTTCCACGGCAATTTCTCCAACCTCGAGATCTCTGATCTCTCCCACCATGATAATGTCCGGATCCTGGCGGAGAAATGATTTCAAGGCAGTCGCAAAAGTAAGACCTACGTCTTTTTTCACGTTGACCTGATTAATTCCCTCGAGGTTAAACTCGACCGGATCCTCTGCAGTGGAAATATTGTTATCCGGCGTATTGAGATCGGCGATTGCGGAATAGAGCGTGGTCGTCTTCCCCGAACCAGTAGGTCCCGTTACGAGACACATTCCATAAGGGCGGTGAATCCCTTCCTTAAAGATATCGAGCTGCTTCTGTTCAAATCCAAGCTTAGTCATGTCGAGCTGCAGGTTGGATGAATCAAGGAGTCGCAGAACAATTTTTTCACCGAAGAGGGTAGGAAGAGAAGAAACACGGTAATCGATCGGATTTCCACCAATCAGAAGTTTGATACGACCATCCTGAGGCTTTCTTTTTTCAGAGATATCCATCTGAGACATAATCTTCAGACGAGAAACTACGGGTGCCATCATGGACTTCGGCGGCTGTGCTATTTCCACCAGTGATCCGTCCATGCGGAAACGCACGCGGAAAATACGCTCATATGGCTCAACGTGAATATCCGATGCTTTTTTGACATAAGCTTCAGCAAGCATACGGTTCACGAAAGTCACCACGTCATCCGAGATATCCTCGGCTTTTAAGTCTTTATTATCTTCCTGCATCGTGAGGTTGTTAACCTCCTGGATGTTGTTGATAAGATCATCAACAGAATCTTTCACGTTCGAGTAGAGCTTTCTCCACGAAGAAATGTTCGTGAGAATGAACTCTACCTGCTTCTTGAAAACATCCTGCAGTTCTTTACTTCCATCCTGGACGACACTTGGATCGAAAGTGGCCAGCGTAACCTTGGTTGCAGTTTTTTGAATAGGTATCGCACGCCATTTTGTAACGTAACGTTTCTTGAGTGAAGAGAGTGTGTCTTGCGGAACCTTGGCATTTCTCAGATCAATGAAGTTGATGGCATAACGTTCAGAGCAAATCTTTGCAAATTTGTTTTCATCAAAATAGGGCATCGTGAGAAGTTCGAACTCATTGATTTCATCATCACGACCCATAGAGAGGCGGCGCAACTCTTTAAGAGTCGCCATCCCCGTGGCCGTCACAATATCAATGAACTCTCTGCGGATCATATTTGTTATTAACCTATTAATAGTATGTCTGAATTTTCGGATTATTCAGCACTTAAGTTTAGGCTTAAGTGGCTGACCAGAATTGAATAGCGGCAATCGCCTGCAGACGAAGCATTTCCTGACCATTGATGTAGGACTTTACCTTGTTTGGTAGAGTAGTTTGGTGGGGCAAGAAAGAATAATTATAATCCCAGAAGATGTGGTCGCTATTGAGAGCTCCAAGAAACACGAACTCTCTCGAACAACAGTTGATTACGACAGTCTGATTCTCAGTCGGTGCTGAGAGATCAAGATGAGCAAGGTCATTACCTCTTTTCCTTGAGTATTGCTCAAAGGATATTTTCAGTGCTTCAGCAACCAGTACCGTTACCCTCGCCATTACTCCTTCGCCCAGAATAATGAGTCCGAGATCGGGAAACTGAGATTTCATCTGCTTAAGAATCTGGTCCACAGCAGTGACATCCGTATTCGTTCCATAGATCCCGGATTTGCGGAAGGAGAGAGTATTTATCGCACCGACCTCTCTGACAATCGCCGAAGTGATTACCACTTCATCATAAAAATGTTTCTTATAAGGAGTCGTGATAGAAAGTCCGTCATACATTTCTGAAAGCGATGGCAGCCCCGGAACAAGGGAAGGCTTTTCAATTTCCAAAAGATCATATTTCTGAAGCTTATCCCCCAGGAGTTCTTTATAGAGAGAGGGAGAAAGAGAGTGTGAGATGGGAAAACCCAGAAGTGCGAGTTTCATGACCGGAGTATGTTCCGTGCAGTTTCAACATCAGATCTAATCTGAATAATCAGATCATTGACGGTAGGAAATTTTCTTTCATTCCGTAGCTTTTTAAGAAATTCGATTTCGAGCCGTTCACCATAGATGTCGGTATCAAAATCAAAAATATTGGTTTCGATGTGAACCTGTTTACCTTCTTTAAAAGTCGGATTGTGACCAATATTGGTAACGGAATTGAATGTCATGTTTTGGTAGCGGGTTCTGGTCACGTAAACACCGTTTTCCGGAACTATCAGATCAGGGGAAACCTGGATGTTGGCCGTAGGGAAACCGATTTTTTTACCCCGACCTTCACCTTTAATCACGACGCCCTCAAGGTTAAACGAGCGCTCAAGAAATTTCGTGGCTTCATCAACTTTTCCTGAAAGGAGAAGATCACGGATAAATGTCGAAGAAACTACTTCTCCATGCATTTCGAACTTCGACTGAATTTCCACGTTGATACCGCGTTCTTTGCAGATAGAGGCAGCAAGATCATGCCCACC
>JAYVHR010000492.1:0-4836 GCA_043771075.1 Bacteriovoracaceae bacterium | reverse complement strand
AATACTGTTCCCGTAACATTTAACGGAAATCCAGAACACCGCAAAGAAGTTTCCCTCGAGGGAAAAAGAGATTTCTATTTCTGGGGTATCGAACCTGATCATCAGGAAGTTTACATCGATGAAGAAGTTAGAAAGGCCGGATACGACGGTATTTCAAAAGTCATCGTGTATGAACAGAAAAGCCCGCAGGAAACTTTGATTTCATTCCTCACATTCGGCTTCTATCTTCCCCGCAGCTATACCATCACCGGATACACGTCAGGTAATGTGCTTGCAGAAGATCTTGAAGACACAGCTCCACCAACTCAAAAACCCTAATTCAATAGACCGCCAGGAAGGTGTCTTCCACGGATGGATCAGTAGGCCATGGATGGCCTTTTTTCTTTTCCTGGCAACGGTTCATTATTTTGGGCATCTTCGGCGTCACTACGCTGATCTTTCACCTGCGCCGTGCATGCACGTACGTCTCGGCAAAGAACAGGGGGAGTGGGAAATTATTTGCGGAGGTTGGGAGAGAGTTTGTATGCACGGCGGTTCCAGAAAGTGCGAGTGATGAAAGTGAACCATAGGAAGAAGAGAACGAACGAGAGAAAGAGCGTCTGGAAAATTGAGGATGCTTTAAACATGTTGTTAACAATCGCGAAGGCAGTGAACATCAGAGTTCCGAGAGCAGAAAAGCAGGCGGCCATCTGAAAAATGAGTTTCATCGACATCGGAACATGTTTTTCCGGGCGAAGAAAAGAGAAAGGCCACCAGATAAAATCTTTATCACTTACCCAGTTATGGAAATCAGTAAAAAGGTCCAGAAGTTTCATTTGAGCGTGTCCATAAGGTTACCAAAGAAGCTTTTCTTAAAGTCTTTCACTTCGTCTTCGGACATGTCACCAAAATTCGTCCGGTCAACCTCGCGATAATTATCTGTCAGCTCGATAATAAATCTGGATTTAAATCTCGGAATCATCTTTCCGTACATCTTTCTTTCTTTTGCATACGTCATGATGAGTCTCTTGCGAGCTCTGGTAATACCGACGTAGCAAAGCCTGCGCTCTTCATTGATGTCTGAATTATCAACAATGGTTTTCTTATGAGGCAGGAGTTCCTCTTCCATGCCCACAAAAAAGACGTTATCAAATTCAAGACCTTTCGAACCATGGAGGGTCATCAGGGTGACTTCATTCTTTTTGAAGCCGTCACCCGGAGCTTGATTGTCCTGCGAATCTGCGAGGAGTAAGCGTTCTACGAAGTTTTTTAGGGTTGCATCCTCACCATATCTGTCCTGGAAGCGATCAGCAGCGAGGAGGAAGTTTTTAACGTCATTTTTCTTTCTCTCAGAAAGCTTCGCCTGATCGTAACTTTTATCAATGAAGTCATAATAATTTAAATCTTCAATCAAATCAGTGATGGCATGAAGGAGTGGCTTTTCGTTAAAGACTCTCTGGAACTTTTTGATAATTGTGACAAAATTCTTAATTCCTTCATGTTCTTCTTCTTCATTGATGATTTGAAACAAAGGGCGTTTCTGGGCAGCAGATTTTTCAAGATTTTTATTAAGTGTAATGTTACCCACTCCGCGATTGGGAACGTTCAAAACTCTTCGCAGAGCGAGCTCATCCCGAGAGTTTTGGATAATGGTGAGAAAAGCGATGAGGTCTTTAATTTCTTTTTTCTCGTAGAACTTCTGTCCGCCAATGATCGTATAGGGAACTTGGCCAATTCTAAGTTGGTCTTCAAACGGAGGTACCTGCGTATTGGAACGGTAGAGAATGGCGATTTCCGAGAGCAAGGCTCCATGTGACTGAAGTTTTATGATCTCTTCAACCACGACACCAGCTTCATGATCGGACTCAGCAGTTGCCCAGAGGAGAGGTTGGGCACCTTCCATCTGTGACGTCCGCATGGTTTTATCTTTACGGTTTTTATTTTCCTGAATCACTTTATTGGCGAGGTCAAGAATCGGAAAGGTAGAGCGATAGTTTTCCTCGAGCTTAATCACCTTCGTATTCTGATACTGCTTTTCAAAATTCAGGATGTTTGAAATGTCTGCACCCCGGAATCCATAAATGGCCTGATCGTCATCTCCCACGACACAAATATTCTGGTGGGTGCTGGTGAGGGCCTGGATGAGTCCGAACTGAAGTGTGTTTGTATCCTGGTATTCATCAACCATAATGTACTTGAAGCGTTCAGAATATTTTTTAGCTACATCCGGGAATCTCAGGAACAGTTTTACGACAAGAAAAAGAATGTCATCGAAATCAAGCGCATTACAGAATTGCAGCTTTTCCTGATAGTAATGGTAAACGTATTCAGTTGCGCCATCATAATTATTTTCCGGGTCGTAAAATTTAGACTTCGGAAAATCTTCAACGGAGATACCGTTGTTTTTCAGAAGACTGATCTTCGACATCACGATACCGCGATCATAATTTTTATCTGAGCGATAATTTTTGAGTGCTTCCCTGACAATGCTCATCTGATCGGCCTGATCATAGATCGTGAAAAGATTGTTGTACCCTAGATGATGAATGTCCTCGCGAAGAATGCGGATACCCAGAGAATGGAAGGTGGAAAGTGTCACACCTTTGCGCATGCGCGATTCCACGAGATGCGAAACACGCTCCTTCATTTCGGAGGCAGCTTTGTTAGTGAAACTCACAGCGAGGATTTGTTTCCCCGGAATGCGCAGGTTCACGAGCATGTGGGCAATGCGATAGGTGACTGTACGGGTTTTTCCTGAGCCGGCCCCTGCCAGAATCAGTACGGGTCCTTCGACAGTCTCAGCAGCTTCGCGTTGTTCGGGATTGAGTCCCAGAAGGGAAATGGTCATTACTACGCAGGATAAAAAAGCACTGGCCGAGTGTCAAAATCAAAAGACAAAAAACACCTTACTTTGTATTCTGAATCAGCTCTAAATACTCTCAGTTGAGGCACTATGAAATTTCTCATCACATCCGCCCTTCCTTATGCCAATGGACCACTCCATTTTGGTCATATTGCAGGTGTTTACCTCCCCGCCGACATTTTCACGAGACATAAGAAGCTCTCGGGTGTGAAGGCCATGCATATATGCGGGTCAGATGAGCATGGGGTCGCAATCATGCAGAACGCTCAGAAGGCTAAAAAAAGCTATCAGGAATACGTGAACGAGTGGCATAAAACCCACAAAGATCTCTTTGACAAATACGAGATCAATTTCGATTTTTTTGGACAGACTTCAGCTCCTTATCACAAGGAAGAAACTCTTAAATGGTTTAACGATCTTCTTGGAAAAGGATTGATCGAAAAGCGCGCAGAAAAACAACTGCAGTGCCAGGATTGCAAGAACATGCTTCCTGATCGATTTGTTGAAGGCGAGTGTTACGTTTGTAAATATGCTGAAGCCAGAGGGGATGAATGTCCGAATTGCGGGACATGGATTGATCCTCTGAAACTTATAAATCCCGTCTGTAAATTCTGCGGTTCAAAGCACGTTATGGCGGTTGATTCTTATCAGTGGTATCTCATGCTTTCCAAGATGCATGAGAAGTTTCAGAAATGGTTTGAAACAAGAAAGTCTGTCTGGAGAAAGAACGTTGTTCCGTTCGTGGAATCTCTTACTAAAGATAATCTCGTCGATCGTGCCATCACCCGCGATCTTGACTGGGGAATTGATGTCCCGCTAGCTGAAGCGAAAGGGAAGAAAATTTACGTCTGGTTTGATGCTCCCATCGGATACGTCTCAAACACGAAAAAATTCCTCGAAGGATCGGGCGAAGATTACATCAAGGACTGGTGGGGTTCCAAAGACACGACAATAGTAAATTTCATCGGAAAAGATAATATCATTTTCCACGCGATTATTTTTCCGGTCATGTGTCTCGGGACAGGGTTTGTGAATGCTGTGACCGATCTTCCTGCTAATCAATACGTAAACCTCGAAGGCAAACAGTTCTCCAAGTCGAAGGGTTGGTATGTTGATTCGGAAGAAGCCATCAATACTTTTGGATCTGATGCGATGAGATTTTATCTCACGTCACTTATCCCGGAGACTTCGGATTCAAGTTTCACTTGGAAAGGCCTCGAACTCAAAATCAATTCTGAGCTCGCTAATAACATTGGTAACTTCATCAATCGTGCGATGAAATTCTCTGCTTCAAAATTTCCGGAAGGAATCAGTAAGGAGAAATTCAAACCATTCTTTGATACGCACCTAAAAGATGTAGAAATCTTTATCAAGGAGTACCATGTGCTTCTGGATTCCTATCAAATCAAGCGCGGTCAGGAGCATCTGATGGCCCTTGGCTCCAAAGTGAATCTATTCATTACTGAGAGAGCGCCGTGGACAGAGTTCAAGGCAGATCCGGAAAAAGCGAAAGAGACGATTGCGACTTCGGCCGCCTATGTGCTCGTGATTGGAACATTCTTTTCGCCTTATCTCCCGCAATTATCGAAGTCTATTCTTTCTTATTTCGGATTAACGTCAGAAAGTGAAGTCGTGAAAAAAATATATCAGGGTGATCTCACTGCACTCAGAGATTTCTTTGCCACTGACTTCAAGCTGCAGGTCGATCCCCAGGGATTAGTTCCAAAGATTGATCCACTTGTTATTGAAGAACTGGATAAGAAATTGAAAGAAAAAGTATCAGTGTAGAAAGTATTTTTTCATCATCGGATATTTCCAAAGGGGTTGATCTTTTTTGATCATACCCCCATGGGCATGAGTCCCTTCAAAAACAGGTTTATTAATATTCCCTTCGGTTATTTCAACTGGCCCTGCCCGTTTCATATAATTAAGTATGACTCTTGAAAAAGTTCTTACGACGAAATTGGGAGCGATAGCGTGGAGAAAGCGGGCAG
>JAYVHR010000491.1:0-2039 GCA_043771075.1 Bacteriovoracaceae bacterium | reverse complement strand
GTGGAATCATCCGCGCACCATGGAACATGTTGCTGCTATTTCTAAGCGTGATCACATTGCACTCATAAATCCTGCTGAAGGATTACTGGCCTGCGGTGATATCGGGAAAGGAAAATTTCCAGACGTGAGTGCCGTTGCTGATTTCATTTACACTCTCACTCCAGGATTAAAATCCAAAGGCAAAGTGATTGTGACAGCGGGTGCGACTGTTTCACCACTCGATCCAGTTCGATATATCGCCAATCCTTCCACCGGTAAGATGGGCATTGCTGTTGGGAAGGCCTTTTTGAAAGCTGGATATAATGTCACTATTCTCGCCGGTCATCAGTGCGATCAATCAGTAAATAATCTCCTTGGGCATCCGCAGTTTACTCTCATCCAGACACCAACTACTGAAACGATGAAAATCGCGGCACTGAAACACTTTCCCGAAGCAGCACTTTATATTTCAACCGGTGCGATCGCAGATATTGAATTTGAACCCGCGACCTCTAAGCTGAAGAAAGAAAGCATGGGGAACTCACTGCCCTTTCGCCAGGCCGCAGACATTATGAAAGAAATTCTTTCTGTCAGAAAAGCAGGCCAGAAAGTGGTGAGCTTTGCTGCAGAAACGGAAACGACAAAAGAAGTGTTCATGGAAAAAATGAACAGGAAACCGGTGGATCTCATGGTGGGCAACAAAGTAAGCAATGGTCTTTTTGGTGATCAGGTCCGTGGGTTTACGACATTAGGTGGAGAATATTTCTTTGTGACCGGCAAAAACGTAAGCGGACCCATCCCACTGACCAAGTTAGAGCTTGGTGAGAAGCTGAGACTCTGGTTTGAGGGCGAAACTTCATGGTCCTAGTTCATCACTCAACCAATGCACTTATTTCTGAACGGCATTCGGAATCATCAACTGTTGGTTTTGTTCCTACGATGGGAAACCTGCATCAGGGACATATTTCGCTGTTACGCGAGGCCCTGCATCACGATGCTGTAGTTTATTTCTCTATTTTCGTGAACCCTAAGCAATTCGGTCCCTCTGAGGACTTCAATCACTATCCCCGCACTTTAGAAGATGATCTTAAACTCATCCGCAAGGTGAACGAAGAATTTCCCTCTGCAAAAATTGTCGTCTATGCACCGGCGAGTCCTGAAGAAGTCTTCCCTACGGGATACAATCAAAAAGTTGATGTTCCGGAATTATCAGGTGTCATTGAAGGCGAATTCCGGCCGGGACATTTTGAAGGTGTGGCGACTGTGGTCTATCGCCTCTTTGAAATAGTAAGACCGCGTGAAGCTTATTTCGGCCTCAAAGATTATCAGCAGTATCTCGTCATTAAAAACATGGTGGAAGATTTAAAGCTTCCGGTTATCGTGAATGGCATGCCGATTATTCGTGATCATGATGGACTCGCACTTTCGAGCAGGAACCAGTATCTGAACGCGGACGAAAGAAAGGAAGCACTCATTCTTTCCCGTACATTGAACAAGGTAAAAACTATTTTGAACGGACATAAATCAAACCTGCCTGAAGCGAAGAAATTCATCGCAGAGACCCTGAAAGATCCCCGCTGGAATTACCTCGAACTTCGTGACGGAAAAAATCTTTCCGAAGACATGGCCAGTTCCCGGACAGCTACCCTACTCGGCGTCTTCCAGCTGAGAACAACCCGACTTCTCGATAATATTCAGATGGAGCTTGCATGAATCAGGATGAGTACAAATTACCGCTTGGCCAGAAAGCTTCGCTTGTTTCAATTATCTGCGATAAGTTTGAAAATCATTCAACAGTCATAGAGACAAACAGCTCACTCCGCGAATTACGCGAACTCCTGAGAACTCTCGGTATCACTGCCGGAGAAGAATACGTCCAGAACAGAAAGCAAATTGATCCTGCCACCATGCTTGGTGAAGGAAAACTGGCAGAGATTGCTGATGCCGCCAGAGATGAGGGCTCGGCCCTTCTCGTTTTTGATTTTGAACTGACGGCTTCTCAGGCGAGGAATATCAAAAAAATTACCAATCTCGAAGTTGTGGACAGGAACACTGTCATC
>JAYVHR010000490.1:0-3198 GCA_043771075.1 Bacteriovoracaceae bacterium | reverse complement strand
TCCCAGGGCCGCTTCCGGAACAAACTTCGCAGTCTGATCATAAAGCGCATTCGGTCCGAGAATCCCGCGTGACGGTTCTTCGAACTCAGATTTCGATTCAATTTTCAAAACCTTCAGGGGCTTGGTGAAATACGTCTTATACGTCGTTCCGCGGGGAAGGATGATGTAATCACCTTTCGTAAACGGGATATGACCGAAGGTGGTTTCCATTTTTCCTTCACCCTCATGGATGAAGTACATTTCGTCATGATCAGCATTCCGGTAGAAGGACTCAAAAGGCTTGGTTCTTGTTCCGAGAAAAACTTCCACGTCGTGGTTAAAAAGCATTTTCACAAACCGATTCTCGAAATTCTTATCCGCGAAAAGTGGGGGAAGATTTCTGGGTTTTAATTCCCCTTCAATGTTCGTCCAGCCTGTCGGCATGTTCTGGCGGTACAAATGGGAAACGCGCCCGAAGAATCCCTTACGTCCATGCTCTTCCTCGTAAGTTCCCTCAGGGATTTTTACGTGGGCCTGCTTGGTGTAGATTCCCGATGCCTTAAAATTTTCCGCCATAACTATTCCTTCTTGTTCGGTGTCCCGACAATATTCTTCAGAGTTCCGATGCGGTCGATGGTGAGCTCCAGGAGATCACCCGGCCGAATCCATTTATCGAGCTCAAGTCCACAGCCCGTTCCGACAGTGCCCGATCCGATAAAATCCGTCGCACGGATCCATTCTTCCATTCCCATATGTTCAATCATCTCGCCCCATGAGTAATGGGAATCGCCACTTTGTCCTCTCGACCATTCCTCGCCATTCACCGCTGCGGTCATGAGGAGATTCGGCTCTTCGTAGTTAAATTCATCAAACGTCACAATCACCGGACCCATGACGGAGCACCAGTCTTTGCCTTTGGCCGGACCAAGACGGATCGACATTTCTTTCCGCTGGATATCGCGGGCGGAAACATCATTTAAAATCGTGAATCCGAAAATATGTTTCTTGATGTCTTTTGCTTTTACATTTTTTCCATCGCGCCCAATGACCACACCGAGTTCAAGCTCGTAATCAAGCTGCTGGGAATAGTACGGCCAGGGAATGATTTCATCGTGGCCAATGAAACCGGTATTCCCGCCTTTGTAGTAGGCGGGGATTTCATACCAGGCCGGAGGCACTTGCTCGTTTCTTTTCTCGAAACCAATTTTTACGTGCTTTTCGTGGGCGAAAAAATCGCGATACATCGCAATTTCATCGAGGGGAGCTGCAAATGTTGTGTCTGTGGCATCACTCAGATGGAAACCACAGTTCGTGATTCCTTCTTTTGCGAGTTTCTTATAAAGCTCAAGCGTATCGTGAAGCATGGGAATGGCGGCGGCCTGATGGATGCGGAGAAATTGAGCGAGAGATTTCGGAGCAAAAATTTCAGCGCGTCCTTCGGCATTGTAATAACCCTGACGGGCGAATTCTGTCTGCCATAGGAGATTCACATCGATGATTGTTTTATCATCGAAGAAAAGTCCCAGGCGCTTAAGAACGCCAATGGGCGACGGTCGCTTATAGGTACAGACTTTCATGAGGGTCTCCTGAACTTCTCGTTGTAGCGGGGAAGAACATCTTCCATGGCGGAATAAAAATGTGTCATCTCATCTTTCGTTCCCAGAGAAACCCGCACGTGATCCGGCATATGGTTCGCGCGAAGCGGGCGAATGATCACTCCGTGATTGAGAAGCTGGTCGTACAGAAAGTGACTGGCCTCTTCAGAACCGGTTTTAAAAGTGATGAAGTTTGTCACTGAAGGTATCGGAGAAAATCCCTGCATCTGGAGATAATTGAAAAGCTCTTCGTAGCGTTCTTTATTGTTCTCGAGAGTTCTTTGAAGATGGGGAGTATCGCGGAGGGCGCCGTAAGCACCTTTCTGCGCGATCGTTCCCGGTTCGAAAGGAAGTTTTACTTTATGGAGATTTCCGATGAGATAGTCATGACCGAAACCATAACCACACCGGATGCCGGAGAGTCCGTAAGCCTTGGAAAAAGTCCGGAGCGTAATGACGTTATCGTAACGGTAGTTCATGGAATCGGGATAATCCCCCTGAGACTGTGCGAATTCAAAATACGCCTCATCCAGAATCACAATGGTGTGGGCCGGAACATGTTTCATGAGGAAGTCGAATTCTTCCTTCGTAATATAGGTGCCGGTCGGATTATCGGGATTGGCGACGTAGACGATCTTCGTCTTATCCGAGATTTTCTTCGCCATCGCTTCAACGTCGTACTTGTAATCACTCCGGCGCGGAACCTGGATGAGTTTTGCACCGACTGATTTTGCGAGGATAAGAAAACCGACGAAAGTATTCTCAGACGTCACGACTTCTTCATCCGGCTGAAGGAAAGCGCGCACGATGTAGCCGATGATTCCTTCGGACCCATTCCCGAGAATAATATTCTGAGGCTTCAGCTGATACAGGCGCGAGAGTTCATTTTTCAACTGATGCGCGAACATGTCCGGATAGCGATGCACGTCCCAGAGAGCGTTGGTCATTTCACGGATCGCAAACGGCGAGGGACCCAGCGGATTTTCATTACTCGCGAGTTTTGTGATCTTGACGAGATCACGCTCCCGCGCGAGTTCCTCAATCGGCTTTCCGGCCTGGTACACTTCAAGTTTCTCAATATAATCGGGAACAAGTTTCTTCTGCATGCCGAAACGCTATCATAATTTCCCTGATGGCCCAAACTTTACAATACGCATTAACCGACCTTTCCCGCTAAACTTCTTCTCTATGAGAAAACTCTTCTTCCTCCTCGTCATTCTTGCGTCCTGTACCACCCGTGTTCCCACTATCCGCTCCGGTCAAAAAGTGATTGAGCGCAGATACTTTGAAGTCATGGGAGCGGGGGACAGTCTCCGGAATACCAGTGCTGCCACGATCGCCATTTGGTTTCGTCCGAAGGCCGGCCCACCCTTAAACCAGGACCTCTTTAATCTTTCGGTTGGTGGCCCCAAGGAGATGGATCACAAATCCCGCGCTGGAATCCGGATCATACCGAATGGTGCCTTTCAATCCGTCGCCCGTGCCGATGACCTTGAAGAACTAAGTGAAATCACCTCGGCTCCGGGACTCGTGAAAAAAAATGTCTGGCAGCATCTCGCTCTCACGATTGATTACACCAATAAGAAGCAGGAATTTTATGTCGATGGAAAACGTATCGAATCAA
>JAYVHR010000489.1:0-6657 GCA_043771075.1 Bacteriovoracaceae bacterium | reverse complement strand
GCAGCACGAGAACACGGCTTAACTTATCGAAAAACTCGGTGATAAGATTGGCGGATCGATCTTTCAACTCAGGAGTTTTTATGAAAAAGTTTATCGTTTCTCTCCTCGCTTTCAGCATGGCATCTGCGATGGCATCTGAAATCCAGATCATGGATACAGCTCTCCCCCTCATCAATTCTAACCAGTCATCTGCGACTGCAAAATTCCAGGTAGATAAAACTACTGGCGAAGGTTCAGTATCAGTTTCTGTCTCTGAAATGCGCTGGACGGATTTCGGCGGCGGATACGATCAGTGGGGCCGTTGGTACCCGAATCGTGTGAACATGCCGGTTGTGATTTTCACGGATTCAGTAAAAGTGGAAGGCCTCGCTCTCCACGGCGATCAGGTTATCTATGCTGACCGTGATGGTGACGTGAACTGCGGAAGACTGGGCCAGAGCTCTGTTCTTCGCATTCCGACTATCTACCTCACTGGGAATTGTAAACTCGCTACGAAAATCACAGGAACATGGTCTAACGCCCGTCTTGAAGTGATCATGACAACGAAGTAATCTAGAACCCAAAAAAGATTTCTCAAAAGGCCTCCGCAAGGAGGCCTTTTTTATGTAAAATGATTTCATGGACCCCCGCTTAAAACGACTCGCCTTCATTCTCCCGATTATCATCATCATTGGTGTTTATAAAAACTACATCCCGGTGGGACCTGAAATTCAGAATTTCTTCAAACGCAGTGAAGAAGAAAAACCCCGGCCGAAAGCGTATCCCAAAGTCGACAAAGTCCTGGGCGTTGCCATGATGAAAGAAAAACCATCCTATCCTCCTGTGAAATTGAAAGGCGGAGAACTTCTGAAAGAAGGAGCTTCCATCATTACCGGTGAGAAGAGTGCTGTACTTCTTTCCTACCGCGATTTTTACCATTGGGAAGCCAGGCTCTCTGAGAACACTCAGGTCAACATTGATGAACTGATGAAAATGGACCCCGAAGACAAAACGATCTTCAATCTCGTCACCGGTGCGCTGGCGATGAAAATGAAAAATACATCCGGCACAGTCCGCAACATGAATATCCGGACAAAGTTTGCGAGCTTTGCTGTGCGAGGAACAACCTTTGCCGTTCTTACGGACGGGGAAAAGCGCTCTCTCATGACTGTCCAGGAAGGTGTTGTGGTAGCTGATAACTACAAGCTGACCGACAAATCCAAAGTTATCGAGGGGCACAGTTATCTCGTGAACCGCGAGGGTGAGAGTAAAATCATTCTCGATCTCGATGCCGTGAATTTATACGACTGGCAGATTGATAACCTGAATCCGGTTAGTCCTTCGATCGATGATGTTGTCGCCAAAACCGGAGACGTGGGCCCCGCACTGGATGATCAGGAAAAAGTCCGCGTGAATCTCTTGAAAGACATCGACGAAAAGATTGCAGACTTTAAGAAGGCCAACACCGAACTTGTCCGCGAACTCGAAACCCTGAATGAAAATGCTGTTCAGTCCCGCGGTGGACTCAGGGAAGAATCGGTCAATGTAAATAAAGACATCCGGTGCATTCAAACAAGTAGCTTTGAATGCAATCTCTTCACTGAAAAAATTCTCGTGGCCCGGGGCTATCCCAGGATGTGGGGAAATCCCCGCTACAAATCAAGCCTCGTGGTGGAACTTCAGAAATATCTGATTGAGAGGAATGAAGAAGTCGCCGGTCGCGAAGACGAAGCAAAGGTTCTCGCCAAACTCATGTCGGCACGGAACTCAGTCTTAAAATTAGTGGAAGAAGACCGGAAAAATGTCACGAACATCGAAAAGATCATCCCCGCCCTTCAGGACGACCGCTTAAGGCGATAACTCTCGTCTGCCTCTTCGATTTCCTTCAATACATGGGCCACGAGTTTTCCTGCGAGAGTTTTCTCTGTCAGGTGAACATAAAGCTGCGGATGGATAAGCACGTCTTCCACCAGCCAGTTTCCCGTTCCCAGCATGAAATCCTTTTTATCGGTCACCAGATATTTACTGTGTGAAAACGTCCACGGAATTCCCGAATGGAGATCTTCAATTCCCGCGTCCCGCATGCGCTTCATCGTGGCGCGGTTTCGGTAAATATAGGAAAGCGCAAACGACATATGCCGGTGAACCAGACCCGTCACCTTCACTCCCCGCTCATGCGCGCGGATGATGGCCCTCTCAATTTCCTTATGGTCGAAAAAATATATCGAGAAATGAATCGTCTTCTTGGCGTCATCAATCACACGGAGAAGTTCATTCTTAAACGTTCCGTCAGGAAAAAAAGGTGCTTTCAGTTTTATCCCACCGTGATGTCCGCCTTTCCAGTGGTAATTGAAGTAGCGGAGAAACTCCTTAGCATATTCCGGTTCATGGAGAATGAGATTGGCCTCGTAATTTTTGGTAATCGACTGCTGGGATAAATTGGTGGATCCGAAATAAACAATTTTTTTATCAATGCAAAATCCCTTGGCGTGGGTTGAGCCATAGCGGACTTCCACCCCGGTCTCTTCTAAGAACTCTGCCGTCACGCGATTGCGCTCCACTGTCTCCCGCAGACCCTCGGTGAAAAACCTCACCTTGATGCCTTTTTGCGAAAGCTCAGCGAGCTTCATTGCCACCGTATAAGGCGCACCCTTCTCAGAAATCTTTCCGTCGGCCGACCCGATCGCAAAAGAAAACGCGAGGAGATCCACACTTTCTTCCGCTTCATTCAGGAGCTTTAAAAGAGCGGGCAAGAAATTCTGGTCGGTAATGACTTTGTTAGTTTTCGCACTCACCAGGACATTTTATCACTACTGCGGTGTGCGCTTCCAACACTGGTTCGTGCGCGAAGTGCAATAACCCTGGATATTATTATTAGTCCAGCAGACGTGAGTCAGGCCATGGACAGAATACTGGGTGGTGCTGAAGAATGTTGAACAAAGTCCTTCACCCGAGTTAACAACAACTTTATCTTTGGCGAATTTTTCAAACTCTTCGAGAGTGAGACCCGTTAATGCAAACTTGATAGCTGTTTCTGAACGCTCAACGAGAAGCTGTGACACTTCATCTTCCGAAATATCATTCGCGGATTTAGGAACTGAAGCGACATCACGTTTCTTATGATCGACCGACAAAGTAACGGCGCAGTCCTGATGAAAATTATCGTAGAAGAGAACTTCCACTGAGTGCGGGATTATTTCTCCGGGATATTCTTTTTTGATATCCTCCTGCGCCTTCATCACGACGAGCTCGCAGGATGTTTGCCTAGAAACGGATGGGCCACCAGCTACGCGGCGATAAAACGTCTTCGATCCACTGGCCACCTTCAAAGTCTCTTCTCCGTTTCTGATCGCATCCACCCAGGAAGGCGCATGGGATTTTTCATCATGGTAAGAGCAGGCGACACAAACGAGTAAAAGAAGAAGTCTTTTCATAAAGCTTCGTTTCGGAGAAAAACCATAAAAGCTTGAGCGTTTTAGGCTTCTTTCCCCGCCAGCGCCTCTGCGGGCCAGTGGAGAGCGGGATCTTCCTCGTCCTTCCAGTAATCTACCGGGTTTCCGTCCTGGAGAATCGCCCGGGTTTTCCGCTCCAGAGTCTTCCGGGAATCCGGATAATGGCATTTATCCTCCGGGCATTTCGAGGACAGAACGAAGTAACGGAAATCCGCTTCACTGTGATTATAGAGCTGGTGGGGAGCCTCCTCGCCCACGGGGAAGAAAATGAGATCACCCTCTTTTATTTTCCGGTATTTATTATTTTCTCTCAGCATCGCTTCGCCCTTCAGAACAATCACCAGTTCTTCTTCTTTCTCATGATAGTGATACGGGGCCGAGAAACATCCGGGTGCCAGGATCTCAAGATGGAACCCGATTTCTTTAGCTGCAAAATGTGAGGCAATTTCCTTATCCAAACCCTTGTAGCGTTTTCCGTAATCGTAAGGATTGAGATTTGAGTCATCGAAAAGATTCATGATATTCATAGAGGGAATGTTATCATCAGGGTACTGGAGTAGAAATGCCCTTTTTGACCTTAGGTCCCGATTGGGGAGATGATTTTGAAGTGACTGAGTTCGCGCTGGCGGCCTGGCATGGTGACATTCCCAAACTCGAAAAACTTCTTGCGGCCCAACCCGAACTCACAAAAGATACGATGGCGCTTTATCTCGCTCTCCGGGCGGGACGAAAAGATGTCTTTTCATTTCTGGTGAAAAACAATCTCATCATCACTGACAGTTTCTATACCTACATCCTTTACCTCGAACCGGATTTTCTTGCCTTTGTTCCTCCGAATGAAGAGGCCCTCATTCTCGCGCAATGCCGCCAGGTGAGTCTTCAGCTCGCTCAGGGACTCATCTCCAACAAGCTCACTCTCGATGAAGTGAGAAAGCTCATTTACGCCGGCGCCGATACCACCCGCGGGCTTCATATCACGAAAAGCTGTATCGACTATTTTCCGATTCATCTCGCGGCCATTCATCCCAATCTGGCCATCTTCAAAGAAATCGTCCGCGCCGGTGGAGATCCCAAGCCCACGTGTCCCGATGGCAGAAATGCGTGCCGGATGGTTTATGAAAATACAACTCTCTCGCGTGCACAAAGAAAGGCCTTCAAAGAATACTTCAAGCGTGCAAAGGCCAGTCCGATACCAGCGCTCTCTCTCATGAACAAGCTGCGCTTACATTTCAATTTCCCCGTTCGGGCAGATTCAAAATGAATGCAATCTTCATCCTCCTCTTATTGCCGCTCCTTGCTTTCTCACAGGCGAAAGCTCCGATTGAATCGCTTTTCAAAGACCTGCCACTGGAAGAAAGAATCAGTAAGCGGATGGAGTTGATTGAAGATATCCGCTCAGGGAAAGAAAAGAATTATCTCCTTCCGGAAACCACCGTCCTCTACGCTCTTAATCTGAAAGATAATCCGAAGCACGGCGACTCCTGGTATGGGTGGATTCAGAACACACTGGCCACGGGAAACCTGGGCCAGATGAATTATTCGTCCGGGGCAATAAAAAAATCCGAGACCATGCTGAGAATCGCCTTGAAAAAAGTTCCGAAACACGTGGGTCTTCAACTCCTGAAAATAAAAATTAATTTCGCCAAGGGTGCCGAGAACTATAAGATTAAATCCGAGCTCGATAAGTTCAATACCAGAATTGCAGAAATCGATTTCGCCGACTTGAATTTCATGGCCGAGCTATACGCAAGAATCAATGAACCGTCTCTCGCGAGTGATATTTATAAAAAGATGGAAGCCAAGGCGACCTCCAAGGGTGAGGAACTCCTCTGCTATCAAGGCCGCGGGCAGAACGCCAGGATGGCCGAAAACTGGAATGATTGCGTCGATGCGTATCAAAAATCCGATGCACTTTTTCCCGGCAATCAGTTTGTCCTCCTCCCCATCGTTCAGTGCCTGAATAAGGCAAATCGTTTCACGGAAGCTCTGAATTACGCTGAAAGATTAAAAGATAGTCCGGATGCCAGTTGTGCTCTTTCTGATGCGCAGATTGGTAGAGGTGCCGAGCTCGGGCGCAGCGGTAAATTCACGGAGGCGGAAGAACTCATCAATAAATCTTTTAAATGCAAAAAATGGGAAGCGTTTCACGAACTCGCTCACATCAAAATTCAGCGGAAAGATTTCGAAGGAGCTTATGAGATGATGATGAAGTCATCTGAAATCCGTGGGCCCGGTAACAAAAATTCTTATCTCAAGGAATGGAGTCTTTCATTCCGTCCCAGTATGGAAATCCTGAAAAGAATCATGATGGATATCATTCAGACGGAAAAAACGGCTGAGGCAAAACTTCAGGGTTATTACGAATTCACCAAATTTTTGGTTGAGACTAAGGATTCTGCCGCAAAAGAGATTGCCGTTAAAGGCATCGCCTTTGGTACAGAATCACTCAAGGCCAATGCTGAAAATTATCAGTTCCTGAAACCCCTCGCTGGACTTCTCACTCTGCAGGGAACTCACATGCAAAGCCCGCTGGCCCTCGAACAGGCCCAGCTGTTTCTCGGAAAACTTTATCAGATGAATCCGGGTGGAGATCAGGATGTTCTGCTTATGCAGGGTCAAATTCTCCAAAATGGACCTGCTTCTGCTGCTCCTGTGGCCGCTCCTGAAAAAGTTCCACAGCCAACTCCTGTCCAACAAGAGCCAGCACAGGCAACTACATTAGCGCCAGTTCCCGCGCAGACAGTTCCTGCCCAAGCAGCTCCGGCGAAGCCACCGGCGTATGCGCCGCCGGTTCCTATTCAATCAGCGCCTTTGCAGCAAATTTATTCGCAACCAGCTGCTACTCAGCCGATTCCTGTTCAATAGTTTGGCTGTAGATTCTCACTCAAAAACTTCTGTGAGTTCAACCTCTCTTCTATCGTACTTAGACAAAAAAAATGGAAACCTCAGAACTTCGCCACGAGCGACGTGGTCGTCAGGTAGTCATAATTCTTAAACCCGGAGAACGCCGGCGAATTATCATACATCCCCTTGTACGCCACTTTGAGAGAGAAAGTGGAATTGAGAATCGACGTGATCGATGCTTCACCGTTGATGAGATAATCGTGTCCGTCTGAAAAGTTCGGCACGTATTCAAACCAGAGTTTGTACTGAAGGGTCTCAGAGTATTTTTCATCGTACTCGTTATAGAAGCGTGCTTTGTGATCGTAAGTGTTTTCAAGGGGCC
>JAYVHR010000488.1:0-12554 GCA_043771075.1 Bacteriovoracaceae bacterium | reverse complement strand
CCCTCGTCCGTGGTGAGCTTAAGGTGGGAAAACTGGAATTTAGTGGAAACGACCTCTACTTCTTCAATGTCACGGAACAGGATCTCTTCTTCATAGGGAAAAGGATGGAGCTTAAACTGAATGTGATTGTCGTGAAGAGTGGCGATGTAGCAGAAATCGTGAAAGAGAAAGGCCGTCGCTATAAGGATAACTCCCACTCCCAGGAAGATTGAGATGTCGTGGGCCAGCGCCGGTGAGAGGTAACGGTAATAGCACCAGGTTTGCGCCACATAGGCGACCAGAAGAAGGGGTGCCAGGCGTCCCATATAGTGTGCGTGGTTATCTCTCGTTACTTTCATCATCCCTCCTGGATTTTATACGTCGCGTGAAATGTCATCATAAGGATTCTTGAGGCTCGAAGCAACTCAAGGAGCAGTCCGCTCAGGTATTAATAATCTCATAGTCACTTTTCCCTCAGAGTATTAAAATAACTCATTAATTTTTCTCATCGAGGAGTTCCCAGTGGAGACTAAAAGAGTCGATTCATTCAAGGCCCGCCGACAGTTAAAAGTCGGGAATAAAACCTACGATTATTTTTCACTGAAGGCCGCGGAAGCTGCTGGTGTGGGTGACGTAAAGAATCTTCCCTTCTCGCTGAAAGTTCTGATGGAAAACCTTCTTCGCAATGAAGATGGATTCACAGTGTCCACCGCCGACATCAAAGCGATGGGTGAATGGACGAAGAATAAAAAATCTACTCGTGAGATCAATTATTATCCGGCCCGTGTTCTCATGCAGGATTTTACCGGAGTGCCGGCCGTGGTGGATCTGGCAGCGATGAGAGATGCGATGAAATCTGTTGGCGGAAATCCGCAGAAAATTAATCCGCTGGTCCCCGTTGATCTGGTAATTGACCACTCTGTTATCGTGGATTATTCGGCCGACGAAAATGCCTTCACTAAAAACATGGCACTCGAATACGAAAGAAATGGTGAGCGCTACAAGTTCCTTAAGTGGGGACAGAAAGCGTTTAAAAATTTCCGCGTGGTTCCTCCGGGAACAGGAATCTGCCATCAGGTGAACGTAGAATATCTCGCTCAGACAGTGTGGACGAAAGAAGAGAACGGAACAACTCTCGCTTATTGCGATACCTGTGTCGGTACAGATTCTCACACAACGATGGTGAACGGGCTTTCTGTTCTCGGATGGGGTGTGGGCGGAATTGAAGCGGAAGCAGCGATGCTCGGACAAGCAGTCACGATGCTTATTCCGGAAGTTGTGGGGCTCAAGCTCAAAGGAAAAACAAAAGAAGGTGTGACTGCGACTGACGTTGTTCTCACTGTTACCCAGATGCTTCGTAAGAAAGGTGTCGTGGATAAGTTTGTTGAGTTCTACGGACCAGGACTCAAGGATCTGACACTTGCTGATCGCGCGACGATTGCGAACATGGCGCCGGAATACGGAGCGACTTGCGGGTTCTTCCCGGTGGATGAAAAAACAATCGAATATCTGAGATTCACAGGTCGTGATGAAGACCGCGTTCAGCTCGTGGAAGCTTACGCCAAAGAGCAGGGCTTCTGGAGAGATGATTCGCGTGATCCGATTTTCACCGACACTCTGGAACTTGATCTTGATTCGGTTGTGCCATCGCTCGCGGGACCAAAACGTCCGCAGGATAAAGTTGCCCTGACAGATATCGCTCAAGGTTTCATGAAAGATCTTGTTAATGAAACAGGTTTCAAAGTGAAAACCGATGAAGTGAATAAGACTCAGACAATTGATAATCACAATTTCACGATCACTCATGGTGATGTGATGATTGCGGCGATTACATCATGTACGAATACTTCCAATCCATCGGTTTTGATTGCTGCTGGATTAGTGGCGAAGAAAGCAAATGCTCTGGGACTGAAAACCAAGCCATGGGTGAAAACATCTCTTGCTCCGGGATCGAAAGTTGTGACGGATTATCTTGAGGCCGCGGGCCTTCAGCCTGAGCTCAATAAACTCGGATTCAATCTCGTTGGTTACGGTTGCACGACTTGTATCGGAAACTCAGGGCCACTGAAGCCTGAATTCTCTAAAGCTATTAAAGATGGGAACCTTACCGCTGCCGCGGTGTTATCCGGAAACAGAAATTTTGAAGGCCGCGTGTCTCCGGATGTGAAAGCGAATTATCTCGCTTCGCCTCCGCTGGTCGTTGCCTATGCTCTGGCCGGGAACGTGAAGCTCGATCTGACGAAAGATTCCATCGGGAAAGGTTCTAACGGAAAAGACGTTTACCTGAAAGATATCTGGCCTAGTTCGGCAGAAATCCAGGAAGCAATGATGAAGATCACTCCGGCGATGTTCAAATCACGTTACTCGGATGTGTTTAAAGGTGATGAGTTCTGGCAGAAAGTTTCTGTTCCTGAAGGGGAGACATTCGCCTGGGATTCAAGTTCCACATACATTAATAATCCACCGTATTTTACGGGCATGAAGAAGGATCCGGAAGCATTGAAAGATATCATGGGCGCGAGTGTCCTTGGTCTATTCGGTGATTCGATTACGACCGATCACATTTCTCCGGCGGGATCATTTAAACCGGATACTCCTGCGGGAGCTTATCTCGTTGGTCGCGGAGTAAAACCTGCTGACTTCAACCAGTACGGAGCCCGTCGTGGACATGATGAAGTCATGACCCGCGGAACTTTCGCGAACATCCGTCTGAAAAATGAAATGGTGAAGTCAGGAAAAGAGGGTGGATACACAACGTTCATACCTACTGGAGAAGAATCGACAATCTATGAAGCTTCGATGAAATACCAACAAGCGGGGAAGCCGCTTGTTATTTTCGCCGGTAAGGAATATGGAACCGGATCATCACGTGACTGGGCCGCGAAGGGGACACGTCTTCTTGGCATCAAGGCCGTTGTGACAGAAAGTTTCGAGAGAATTCATAGGTCAAATCTTATCGGGATGGGTGTGATTCCTCTTCAATTCACCGGCGGAGCGACCAGAAAGTCGCTCAACCTTGATGGATCGGAGACTGTCACAATTCTTGGTCTCACAAATATGAAGCCGAAGGCCGTTCTGAAAGCAGAGATCAAGCGCGTGAATGGAGAGACTGTCACAGTTGATCTTCAGTCACGGATTGATACTGCCAATGAGCTTGAGTACTACAACAACTCAGGAATTCTTCACTACGTACTCAGAAAATTAAATGCGTAAGTTTTTTGGTGGTCACTCTCTCATCGGAGTGACCATCATCATTTCTGTGTTCATCCTCGCAGTTTTTCTGCGCTTCTTTGAGCTTGATTCTCAGGGGCCATGGACTGATGAAATCGCCTCTTGGTGGTATCTTCGACACCTCGATACGGTTTTTTATCGTGAATCCCATTCGCCGCTGTTTTATGGAATCCTGAGATTCTTCCTGGGGAAGGATGCGACGATTTCAGGCATCAGGCATTTTGTAGCTGCCGTTTCCGTCATTCATCTGATTGAGCTTTTTTTTCTGGGACAACTTGCTTTGAAGAAAAGAGCATTTCTTTTGTTCTGGGTTTTCATCTGCCTTAACCCGGCCGATATTGTTCACGCGCGGATGGCGAGACATTATTCCTGGCTCCTTGAAGGAGTATTGGTTTATTTCCTTCTCTGGAAGATCGATTCTCCCCGCTGGATGAGAATGATCGCGGGTGTCTTCATTGCATTCACCCATGTTTTCGCCGTCATTCCGATTACTCTTCTGGCTATGTTTGATTTTTATCGTCACCGTCGCGTGAAAGATTTGGCCATCTCTCTCATCCCTTCTTTTATTTCTCTTGGATATTACGCTGTCCGGTTTTATACCTTCGGAAGTGAGAAGGTCATGAGCAATATCTCCTGGGTAAAATCAAACTCCTGGATATTTCTTAGTTCGACGATCACTCAGTTTTTCGGGGATTCATATCCAAGGTTTGAGTTTTATCCGGTACCACCTGCGCTGGCCGCCGTCATTTTTGCTATTACACTTGTGTCCATCATCTACTACCGTAAACAAAGCGGCCGGATGTTTTTCTTTATTTTTATTTCTTCCATGATTCTGGTGGAAATTCTGTCTCCCTGGGCCAATTTCCGGGTCAATCGCTTCGTCATTTATCTTTCAGGCCTCTGGTTGTTTGCTCTCGCAGATTCACTTGAAGATGCGAAGGATTATGTTTTCTATCCCGTTCTGATTTGTCCGGTTCTCTATCTCATATATCTTAATCCTCTCTTGGATTTTCCCTGGGAACGTGAGCGGGTTCAGCAGTGGAATAAAGTCAATGGGAGGGAAGCCGTTTCGCAGAAATTGGTATGTATGAACATTTATCAGAGCGAATATTTCGGGATGAAATACGGCCCATGCATGGAGCAGGCACTTTTGCTCGATAGCACAAAGCCGATTTTATTTTTTGATTTGAATGGCACGGAGACTTATGCTGTGGCCCGTTTTGTGAGTTCAATGAATGTTACGGATTATATACCTCTCGATATTCGGGGCCTCATTGTGAGGTTTGATCCCAAAGAAAATCCTGTTCCAGTGCCCGTGAAAAAGCTGAAGAAGAATAAGGTAAAGAATGGAAAATCTAAAAAATAAGCGTGTTCTCATTACCGGTGCATCTTCTGGTATCGGAAAAGCGGTGGCGGAAGTTCTGTCGCGCCAGGGTGCTGAATTATTTCTACTCGCCCGCAGGGAAGAAAAGCTGAAAGAAATCCAGAAAGATTTGGGGCCCAAAGTTCATATTCTTGCGGCCGACGTCAACGACAAAACACTCAGTCAGAAATTGTCTGCCTTTACGGGTGAGAAAATCGATATTCTCATCAATAACGCCGGTCTTGCCTTAGGCAGGGATAAAGTGGAAACGAGTCTCTGGTCGGACATGGAAAGCATGATTGAAACCAATATTACGGCAAATTTCCGGGTCGCTCATGCACTCGTTCCATGGATGCTGAAATCCGGCGGGGGAGATATCATCAATCTTTGCTCCATTGCCGGTCATCACACTTATCCGGGCGGGGCGGTTTACTGCGCCACTAAGCATGCAGTTCTGGCCTTCACCCGCGCTCTTCGCGAGGAGACGGCGGGGAAAAATCTCAGAGTCATGCAGATTTCTCCCGGCATGGTGGATACGGAATTCAGTACCGTTCGCTTCAAGGGAAACTCTGATCTCGCTGAGACTGTTTATAAAGGTATGAAGCCTCTCCTGGCGGAAGATATTGCGGAGATGATGCTCTTTATGCTGACCCGTCCCCGGCATGTGGTGATTGATGAAATTATCACGATGCCGGAAGCGCAAGGTTCTCCTACAACGGTGGTGAGAAAATGATCCGCACTCTTGAAGCAGTTTGTGTTTCATCGTTTGAAATGAATCGTCATCAGGTAAAATTTGATGATGAATCAGGGCTGATTCTGGAAGTTGGTGAGTTGGGAATCAAGAATCCTGATTATCTATTCGGAGACGACTGCCTTCTCTTTGCCGGCATGGGGGACGTTCACATTCATGCCCGTGAAGATGTCAGTGGAAAAAATAGCTACAAAGAAGATTTTCACTCTGCTCACGCAGCGATGATTAACGGTGGCGTTTGTCACGCTGGCGATATGCCGAATAATCCTGTTCCACCGGTGGATAAAAAATCCTATGAGGATAAAGTCCGCCTGGGCGAAAAAGCAGAAGGGGATTTATGGTTTTATGCCGGAATCGGTCCGGGGACAAATCCCCTGCCGTATGCCGTTCCATACAAAGTATACATGGGGCCATCGATCGGGGATTTATTTTTCCGCGATCTTCCGACTCTGGATGCGGCCCTTACCCGCTACAAGAATGAATGGGTGAGTTTTCACTGCGAAGATCCGGAGATTCTCGAAGCATGTAAACATGAATTGCATCATCATGAGCGCCGTCCCGTGAAGGCAGAAGCTGTGGCAACCAGAGATGCCATCGCCCTTATTGAAAAATACAAATTGAAAGGTAAGCTCTGTCATTATTCCAGTCATGAAGGGCTTGAGCTCGTGAGACGCGCGCGGGAACGTGGAGTTGATATTTCTCTTGAAGTTACTCCTCAGCATCTTTACTTTTCCATCGATGAGCTTCCGGAATCGCTTTATACGCCACTTCAGATGAATCCTCCTATTCGTCACACGCTTGATCGCGAAACGCTGCTGGCGGCGGTAAAAAACGGGGAGATTCAGTATCTCGCAACCGACCACGCGCCACATTCGAAAGAAGAGAAGGCAACCGGTCACTCTGGGCTCACGGGCCTTGATACCTTCGGGCCTTTTGTGACGTGGTTGATCGCCGAAGGCATTTCTCCAAAGATTCTTGCAAAGATGGCAGTAGAAAATCCTGGCGACTTTTTTAATCACTTTCTGCCATCCTGGAAAAATATTTCTTCCGTGTATAAAAAGATGGGCCACGGTGTTGGCTACCTCCGTCCCGGCTTCCGCGCTAATTTCACCATCCTCAACCTGAAAAAACCAATTCTCGTTAAAGAGGAAAATCTTAAAACGAAAGTTGGTCACAGTCCGTTTACCGGTCACACATTCCCGGGTTCTGTCGAAGCGATCTTTCTCGGGGGAAAAAAGGCATGAAAATGTTCGGAATGATTTTTCTTGTTCTGGTTTTGGGACTTGCGGGTCTCATCAGCTGGATGTGCTATCCCTGGAGTCTGGGATACGGCCAGAAAGAAGCTCCGGTTACAGTGGTTGAACCCAAGGTCAATTTCGAGATGATGGAAGTCAGTCCCTCAGTGATTAAAATTCTCACCTGGAACCTTGGCTTTCTTTATGGAAAAGGCTCTGAAGGTCCCGGTTATCTTCCGCGGACTAAGGAATTTTACGAAGAAAGACTTAAGGGTCTCGTGAGTCAGATTATCGAATGGAATCCGGATGTGATTCTCTTTCAGGAAATTGATTTTGATTCGGGCCGCTCTGGTGGAATTAACCAGGCCGAGTATGTGGCCATCCACGCGGGTTATCCCTTTGTGGCCGAAGGTGTGAGCTGGAAGGCCAATTACATTCCCTTTCCCTACTGGCCCCTGTCCCGGAATTTCGGTCATATGAATTCCGGTGGTGCGATCCTTTCGCGGTATCCGATCAAGTCTCATCAACTGGAACTTCTCTCGAAGCCCGCATCGAACCCGTGGTGGTACAATCTTTTTTATCTCCATCGCTATTTTCAGCATGTCACGATTGATATTTCGGGGAAGGAGTTCAATGTTGTGAACCTTCACCTGGAAGCTTTTGATAAAGTTGATCGTGCGGAACAGATCAGGAATCTTTCGCTGAAAGTTTCTTCCGGAAAGATCGATTTTGCGGGTGGCGATTACAATATGGTTCCGGATGTTGCTTCTAAGAAAAGAAAGTTTCCCGAAAGCGAGGATGATTACGACGGTGATCTTTCTTTTGGCATCATGACCAAGTCGGGGATGGATGAAGTGATTCCGGAAGAAATTTACGGGAAAGATGAAGCGAGATTTTTTACTTTTCCGGCATGGACTCCTGACCGGCGCCTCGATTACATATTCTTCCGGAAGGGCCTTAAAATGATGAGGGCCGAAGTTTTACCCTCGGCCCTTTCGGATCACTTGCCTTTAAGAGCAAGTTTTCAATTATCTGGTCCTAATTTTAATCCATATCAACAATAAGTTTCTGGCCCGGATAGATCTTTCTCTTGGTTAAAGAGTTGAGCTTCATGATCTCTTCCACTGAGGAATTGAGATCCTTAGAAACTTTCATCAGGTGATCGCCGTGCTTAACGGTGTAGATCCCTTTCTGAGAATCCGGAAGAATAATTCTCTGGCCCACCACAATTTTGTTTCTGCGGATGTGGTTCAGCTGACCCATTTCTCTCAGGTCTTTTCCGAAGATGCGGGCAAGCTCTCTTAACTTGTCACCGGCGCGGACTTTATAAACGACTGGAGACTTAGTTGCCTTGAGTTTTGGAAGAGAAGAGAACTTCACGCTGACTTCATCATTAGTGAGGGCAAGTCTCTGGCCGGCGCGAACTTTAGATTTCCACGATTTCATTCGGTTCATAGAGGCGAGCTGGCGCGGAGTCGTTCGGTATTTTCTTGAGATTGAAAGAAGAGTCTCACCACGTCTTACTGTATGAAATGTTGGGGCAATTCTGACAACCGGAGCTTTCGGGTTATTCAGCATCTCAGTTGCGTACTCAACAGCGGCCGTGCGTCTTACCATCTGCTTTCTTGATTCCGGACGATTGTGAGAAGCAACTGTATCATCGCTTTCAACACCAATCAGGCGGTAAGTGTACTGGGACTTCGGTACGCGGAGATAATAAGTCCCGGCGAGAAATTTCGGCGTGCGGCCCTGGCGAAGTTCAGGATTAAGTTTTTTCAGGATGGCCGGATCAACATCAATCTTATTGGCAATAACCGAAAGAGGGAGATTTTTTTTGATCGCCCGAAGCTCAGTGTTATCAAAAAGATGAGTCTTTTTCTTGGGAAGAGTGAATCCGTATTTCTCAGCATTGTTTACAATATGCATCGCCGCGAGAACTTTCGGAACGTAGTTAATAGTCTCAGAAGGAAGTTGCTTACGTTTTGAGAGGACATAGAAATCACGCGTTCCGTGCTTCAGGATGCGTCTGATAATTCCGTATTCGCCGGCATTGTAAGCGGCAAGGGCAAGTTCCCAGCTCGAAAAGATATTGTGAAGATCTTTAAAGTACATAGCAGCGGCACGTGATGCCTTGAATAGATCCTGGCGTTCATCAATTTCTTTTGTGATCGAAAGTCCGTAGCGTTTACCTGTACCGGGGATAAACTGCCAGGGGCCGACAGCTGCTGCATGGGAGCGGGCCCCAAGGTAGTAACCGGATTCAATCAGACCGACAAAATAGAGTTCCTTCGGAAGTCCGTGCTGAACAAATACTTCTTCGATGTGATGACGGTATTCTTCACCGTTATTCAGGAAGCGCTGAAAACGCTCTCTATTTTTTGTCGTAAAGTACTCAATCCAGAACTGCATGCGTTTCGTTTTTTTCTGGGCCAGGAAGTTTTTCGCGTAGGGAATCTGATCTTCCGGAGTAGGAGATAATTCCTCATCGATATCTTTGGCACCGACGGCCTGCTTAATCGCCACATCATCAGCAGTGGCCTCGACTATGGCATGAGTGTTCTCGGTAGTGTTCTTGCCGAGATGATCGCCTTTGGTGGGCATTTCTTTTTCAAAGACGTCGTCGACACTTAATTCTTCGTTAACCGAACTCACATCCCGATCAGGAGATTTGGTGGAGCGCTTCATCGAGCATCCGGATAGGAGAATGGCGGGGAGAATTAAAGCTGATAAAATCACTAATTTCTTCATGAAATTGAACCCTCTGTGGTTTGAACATCCTGTTCGTAGGTATAATCATTGTATCAAGGCACTCGTGCATTGCAAGAATTGTTAACAGGAAAAATCATCCATTATTTCCTGAGTTTTCTGTTATACTTTTCGGCATGAATGAGGACCTGAAACAAAGTGCAACCATCATTGGTTGGCGCGAGTGGGTCGGTTTACCCGATCTCGGACTCTTTGCCATCAAGGCCAAGGTGGATACCGGTGCGAAGACATCGAGTCTTCATGCCTTCGATATCCGGGTGGAGAAAAAAGAAGGCAAGAAGGCCTACGTGCATTTCAAAGTGCATCCCATTCAGAGTGATCTCACCCTGGTGGTCAAATGTAAGGCCCCATTGGTTGATCAGAGAATCGTTTCAGATTCCGGCGGGCACAAGGAAGAACGCTATGTGATCCGGGTGTGGCTTCAGCTGGGAACTCACAAAAAAAGAGTGGAGCTGACTTTAAGTAATCGTGAATCGATGAAGTACCGCATGCTCATCGGTCGCTCGGCCCTCAAGCAATATTACATTGATCCATCCCAGTCTTATCTCACCGGGAAAAGTATCAGGCAGAAGAAGTTCCTGCGGGAGCTTAAGCTCCATCTGCTGGATAAAGTTTCAAAAAAGCCGAGTCAATCTTCGCCGCAAGAATGAAATCGTTGTCGACGAGATTGTTATTATTGTGAGTCCAGATTTCTACATCACAATGACCCCAGCCGACGAATAGTTCAGGATGATGTTTTTCTTCCTCAGCGATTACGCTCACCACATTGGCAAATTCCATTGCACGCTTCCAGTTCTTAAACTTGAAATCACGGCGTAAGCGGGAGTCATTTTCCTTCAGTTTCCAGTCGGGAAGAGATTCCAGATGCTTCATTTTTTCCTCGAGCGATAGAGGAGGCACATAGCTATGGCAGGGAACGCATTTTTTATCTTTTAGATCCATCTTCTCTCTCCTAGACTCTAGGGAAAGTATCCGACAATCACGAGGTGGTGTAAATGCGAGTCCAACTGAGTCTTATCCTGATCCTTTTAATCGGTTGCGCTCACAAGGTGCGGATCGTTGCCCCTACGACCGATCGTCCGCGGATTGCTCATGAAGCAAAAGCAAGTGACGTCATGGTCACTACTCAGGGTGGTGCCACAACCCGCGCTTCACTTCATGTGATCAATCAAGGCGGAAATATTATTGATGCCTTTGTGGCAGCATCGTTCGCTATTTCGGTTGAGCGTCCTCACTCAACCGGTCTTGGCGGCGGCGGATTTCTTCTTTATTTTGATAAGGCCTCTAATCAGGTTTACGCGTTCGATTTCCGGGAAATTGCTCCCCATCGTTCGCGCACCAATATGTATCTCACAAAAAAAGATGAAGTTCAGCCAACTCTTTCTCAGGATGGAGCACTTGCAGTTGCAACTCCTGGTCTAGTCCGCGGTCTTTTTGATATCCACAAACGCTTCGGAAAACTTCCGTGGAAAGATTGTATTGAACCGGCGGTGAAAATTGCCCGTGAAGGATTTCCTCTTTATCCGCAGCTTCAGGAAGCACTCATTGACCGGAAAGATGTTCTCTGGGAAGACGCAGAAGCACGCGGAACATTTTTTACGAAAGAAGGAACGGTACCTCTTCTGGGAACTCTGATTTATCAGGAGAATCTCGCCAAAACTCTGGAGAAAATCGGTCGTGAAGGTGCACCTGCTTTTTATGAGGGAGAAATTGCCTCGGCCATCGTGAAAACTATCCGCGACAGACAGGGAATCATGACTCATAAGGATCTCCGGGAGTACCGGATGTCTGAAAGAACTCCTGTCACAGGAAATTACAAGGGACTTAAAATTTTCTCCATGCCGCCACCAAGCTCCGGTGGAATTCATGTCATTCAGATTCTCAAGATGCTTGAGCCCTATGACCTGAAAGCAATGAAGCCGCAGTCATCTGAAGCTGTTCACCTTATGGCAAATGCCATGCAGAAGGCCTTTCTTGATCGCGCCATGTATCTCGGTGATCCGGACTTCAATAAAATTCCGACCGACCAGTTAGTGAATGAAAAATACATCGCGGAGATGTCTTCAAAAATCAACACTCCGAAAGCTTTTAAGGCCGAAGATCTTCGCCCGGTAAAACTTCCGTATGAGTCCAACGATACAACTCACTTTACGATCGCTGACCGTGACGGAAACCTTGTGGCGAGTACGCAGACAATCAATGGTTGGTTTGGTTCGGGTGTGATGGCACAAGGAACCGGGATCATTCTCAATAATGAGATGGATGATTTCGCCCAGAAAGTCGGCGCCCAGAATCTTTTTGGCGCGGTCGGGGGAAAATACAATCTGGTGGAGCCAAGAAAAAGACCGCTCTCAAGCATGTCTCCCACCATCATCACTAAAGAAGGCGCTCCCTTCATGGCGCTGGGATCTCCTTCGGGCACAAGAATTATTACCTGTGTGGCGCAGACAATTCTAAATGCCGTGGAATTTGAAATGCCTCTTTATGAAGCAGTATCTGCGACGAGAGTGCATCAGCAGTGGCAACCAGATATCCTGAAAGTCGAAGCTCCATTCCTCACGACGGAAGTGGAAAAAGAACTTGAGGCCAAAGGGCACAAAATCAGCCATGAAAGTCTGGGATGTTCGATTCAGGCAATCAAGCGCGAAGGGAAATCATGGGTCGGAGTATCTGATCCCCGCGGCGAAGGTTTAGCTCAGGGAATTTAGTTTTTCTTTCCGTACTCAGGATTTATTGCCTGTTCCCAGAAAGTTCCCTGCGGAACAGGCAATCTTGAAAGATCATACTCCACGCCGATAATGCCCTTTGTTCCATCAGAAAGCTTTTTCAGAGCTTTCTTCGTTGCGATCTGCTGATCAATCCATTTTGTGATGAGTTCCGGATCCCAGAAACGAAGAATGTATGAATCATCCAGTGATTTACCCCAGCTTCCGCTGAGCAGACTGAAGAAGAAAATGTAATTGTCTGAAAGAGGCGGGCCGGACATATCTTTTGGGAGAAAAATCAATCTTTGCCAATTTTCTCTCTGGTCTGGAGCGAGAAGGCCGGCCACTTCAAGAGTACTGACAATGAGGGAAGTGTCGATCGCCCCTTCACCCATGAGTGGACGATGTGGGAGTCCGTAGTTTCGTGCAATATTATTTTTCTGAAACTCTTCCCAGTAGTTGCGGATTCTCACGCACTGATCATCATTAATCTGAAACGAGATGAATCGAGCTCCGGGAGTGTT
>JAYVHR010000487.1:0-2086 GCA_043771075.1 Bacteriovoracaceae bacterium | reverse complement strand
ATCCATGCTTCGAACTCTTCACGCTTTCCATAATAAGTGCGGAACGCTTCAAGATCTGAGCTGAGTGAGCGGAAAGTATAAGTAAAATCAAGATTGAGTTTTCCCATGACCTGGAGAAGTTCCAGAAAAATTCTCTGGTCATCAGGTCGGGATACTGTGAGACCCAGCTTTCTTTTTCCGATTTCGGTAAATCGTGACTGGAAGATTTCCGGATAACTATCGAGAAGCTTCTGAAGTTCCTCCGCCGGTATTTCATCAACAAAACAAGCGAGAAGTCGCGAGAGATTCCACTGGGCAACCCCCGGCTGTTGCCCATAGGCATAGCGCCCGCTTTCATCAGAATGATTACAGATGAAATTGAGATTCGTGTCTTCCATGAAACCAAAAGGCCCATAATCAATAGTGATTCCGACAATCGACATGTTGTCGGTGTTCATCACTCCATGACAGAAGCCATTGGCCATCCAGTCGGCCATGAGGTGAGCAGTTCTTTTCACAATCTCACTCAGCATGCTGAGAACGGGCATGCCTCCAAAGAATGTCTGACGGGTGTATTCAATAAGCGCATTGAGTTCTTCGCTCTTTTTGAAATGATAAAGCATTTCAAAATGACCAAACCGTATGTTCGTTGGCATTACCCGCGCGACCACTGAAGAGTTCTCAATGGTCTCTCGGTAGACTTCATCTTCACCTGTCAGGATCGCCAGAACTCCGGTGGTAGGAATATGAAGACCGGCCATCGCCTCCGAACAAAGATACTCACGAACTGAAGACCGGACCACCGCCTTGCCATCACCCATGCGGGAGAATGGAGTGAGTCCTGAACCCTTCGTCTGGATTTCGAGCCTCTGACCTTTCTCCGTGATGATTTCTCCGAGGGAAATCGCCCGGCCATCACCAAGCTGACCGGCCCAATGACCGAACTGATGACCGGCGTAGCGGGTGGAAATTCTCTGTTCCCCGGGGAGCCTGAGCTCACCGTTTAACCAGCGGGTGAGTTCTTCATCAGAAAGCTTGAGCCCGAGTTCATCTTTTAATTTTGTAACGTGAATGAGTTTGGGATTTTTTATCGGCGTGGGTTCGACTTTCTCATAGAGAAAAGGTGGGAGTCGGGAAAAGCTGTTATCGAAATGTGCTTTCATGAAAACCTGAGATTTGTGACCGGACAGACAAATTCTTCCAGCTCAAAGGCCAGCTGTTTTTCAAACTCTTCCTGCGGGGTCATGGCTATCTGATAAAACTTTGATTTTTTAATTTCCTGGACGACATCAAATGGCAGATTCATCACGAGATCTATTAATCCATTTGGAAATGACCTCACCATGGCACCGAATGCGCGGGGATAACCTTTGGCCTGATCCTGGCGTTTCCACCCATCAAACAGGGCAACCATGATCTCCCCTTTCTCATCCATCGTGAGCTCTTTTGTTTCTCCCAACGTTTTCCCCCAGGAATCCATGAAAGGACCCACCGGTACCAGAAATTTGTGTGAACGACGAAGACAACGAGGCTGGCGCATCGACATGTGACGATGATTTTCTACGGAAAGAAATTCCTTATTCACCTGTCCGGCAAAAGCAAGTATCGGTGAATAGCTTTCATTCGGAATGTGCCCGAGTTTATAAATGCGTTTCCTGAAAGGATCGTCTTCCGCCATTCCCCACTGGTCGATCACACGGTCGAGATCGCCAAAGTTGTGGGCCATGAGGGCAGTAGCTCTCAGGAAATTCACGTGATCTTTTTTCTCACGCAGGAACAGGAGAAGTTTTTCTTCCTTATCCACTTCGGCAAGAATGACATTCTTCATTTCTTCGGCCAGTTCAGATTTCTTATTCACCACAAGCGCATTGTACGCACCGATGGCAACCGAAAGCCAGGTACCTTCATGAGTACTCATCACCTGATTGAGCGAAGGATTATAAGTTTTTCGGTTCGTGACCTGTTCATAATCCCAGAGCCACGAATCGATTGTGATCCGTGCCATCTTTTCGATGTGCTTCTGGATCTGTTGGTGTTTCCACAGCCCTTCTCTGATCTGGTTATCCACATTGGTGGGAACGAAAGTTCCTGCCGTGGACCAGTGTGC